>NZ_JBQSXN010000241.1:0-214 GCF_052378235.1 Psychrobacter sp. AOP3-A1-26 | reverse complement strand
TTCCAGTTTCCCCTAATGAGGTGCGTATTATAGACGGTTAATTTTCGAAGTCAAGTGGTATTTTTTATTTAGTTTGAAGTTTCTGGTTAGCTACTTATGTAGTTAGTCTGAACCTTCAATCTAATCGCTAATTCTTCTAGGTGGTAATCCACTTTCTAAACTAGCTTCCCTTTCGACTGGGTGGCATTATACGCTTGTTTGAGAGGCGGTCAAG
>NZ_JBQSXN010000240.1:0-215 GCF_052378235.1 Psychrobacter sp. AOP3-A1-26 | reverse complement strand
TGCGGTGTTAGAGATATTGCTATTATAGCCTCAGTTAGTATTGGTAAAGTGCTTAGTACTATAGGCTCATCTGTTTATAAGATTACGCCTAAGAAGCGCTACTATGAACGCTTAGAGGTTGATGAATTCTGGACTTACGTGTATCGCAAAAAGCGTAAAGTTTGGCTTATTTATGCTTATGATCGTGCTACTAATGAGATTGTCGCTCATGTTTG
>NZ_JBQSXN010000239.1:0-216 GCF_052378235.1 Psychrobacter sp. AOP3-A1-26 | reverse complement strand
TATAACCCCAGTTCGGGATAAGCCACATTGTAACTCATTGATACTATTTACAATGTCGCTACCTGTCCCTGCTGAGGCATGTTTTTGATGGTGGGTTTATACGGAAACCAGCAATAAGCAATCAAACCCGACAGCAAGTTTGTGATAAACCCCGTGACACTACGATGGCGTGAGTGTTCGATTTGGCACAAGTTTTTAAGCTCTCCAAACACCGTT
>NZ_JBQSXN010000238.1:0-226 GCF_052378235.1 Psychrobacter sp. AOP3-A1-26 | reverse complement strand
CACGCTCGTTGAACGTAAAACAGGGCTACTGAAGATGAAGCGTGTGGGTCATAAAACGGCACAGCAAGTATCAGAGGCAATGATAGATGTCTTAAAGCCTGTGAGGTTACAGGTTAAGACAATCACCTCTGACAATGGTAAAGAGTTTGCTCAGCATAAGAAGGTGAAACAAAAGCTCTTTAGTCTGTTCTTTTTTGCCGATGCTTATGCGTCATGGCAGCGGGGG
>NZ_JBQSXN010000237.1:0-226 GCF_052378235.1 Psychrobacter sp. AOP3-A1-26 | reverse complement strand
CATCCAGCCTTGGCGTAGAAACTTCACCTGAGCCCATTTTTTCTCGATAGGGTTCAAGTCTGGGCTGTACGGTGGCAGCCAGAGAATACGATGCCCATGTCTATTGAGTAGCTTTTGAATGCGTTTATTCTTATGGAACCGAGCATTATCCATGACAATCACGCATTTGGTTTTAAGGCTTGGGATTAGCGTGAACTTGCACCAGTCATAAAATATGCTGCTGTTG
>NZ_JBQSXN010000236.1:0-230 GCF_052378235.1 Psychrobacter sp. AOP3-A1-26 | reverse complement strand
AAATATTGATGTAATGCAAATACTTTTGCCGCATTAAAATACCGACATAGGCGCGTACTGAGCAACAAACCAAAAACAATTGCCAACCAAAATAAAGCATACGCAATCACACCACTTGCGCGCGACAAATACCAAAAGTGCTTGTCTGTGGTCATAAGGATTTGCGATAGGCTTTCTCCCCACAACGAAAAGACATAAACGCCACCGACTATGCCAGCACTTAAAATAAA
>NZ_JBQSXN010000235.1:0-245 GCF_052378235.1 Psychrobacter sp. AOP3-A1-26 | reverse complement strand
AAGCGTAAAGTTTGGCTTATTTATGCTTATGACCGCGCTACCAATGAGATTGTTGCTTATGTTTGGGGCAAACGTGACCTGAAAACAGCTAAGAAGCTAAGAGCCCGTCTTAAACAACTGAAAGTCAGCTATGGCTCTATTAGCATGGATAACTGGGATAGCTTTATAACCGCATTCAAGCCTGACAAGAAACAAATCGGCAAGCAGCATACGGTAGGCATAGAAGGTAATAACTGTCGCCTTAG
>NZ_JBQSXN010000234.1:0-252 GCF_052378235.1 Psychrobacter sp. AOP3-A1-26 | reverse complement strand
TGATCTATACCACCAATGCGATAGAGTCGCTAAACAGTGTGATTCGAACGGCGGTGAATAAGCGTAAGGTATTTCCCTCTGATCAGGCAGCGTTTAAAGTGGTATATCTAGCAACACAGCAGGCATCCAAAAAGTGGTCGATGCCTATTCGTAACTGGACGTCTGCTCTGAATCGCTTTATGATTATGTTTGATGATCGTATTAGTAAGCATTTAATCTAAATGGCAGTTACACAGAATCTGGGATGGTCTC
>NZ_JBQSXN010000233.1:0-252 GCF_052378235.1 Psychrobacter sp. AOP3-A1-26 | reverse complement strand
CGATTTATACCACCAATGCGATAGAGTCGCTAAACAGTGTGATTCGAACGGCGGTGAATAAGCGTAAGGTGTTTCCCTCTGATCAGGCAGCATTCAAGGTAGTATATCTGGCAACCCAGCAGGCCTCTAAAAAGTGGTCGATGCCAATCCGTAACTGGACGTCTGCTTTAAATCGCTTTATGATTATGTTTGATGACCGTATCAGCAAGCATTTAATCTAAACGGCAGTTACACAGAATTCGGGATGGTCTC
>NZ_JBQSXN010000232.1:0-277 GCF_052378235.1 Psychrobacter sp. AOP3-A1-26 | reverse complement strand
TCTAACGGCTTTTTTATCCTGTGTCATGTATCAGGCTGTTAATGCCTTTGCAAAAGCTGATAGAATAACGCAACTTTACCCATTTTTGATTACTTTTAAACATACCGTCTTAGGTCATGTCCTCAATCTGAACAAAATCAACTAAATGGGCTAAAAATGGCTAAATCTTGCCAAACTGCGTTAAATAGCTGGCTAATATCTTGATATTATCTGTACTATTTTCCTTGTTTGACTGCAATTTATCTCATTTTTATCACCATTTTCAAAATGAGGACAC
>NZ_JBQSXN010000231.1:0-279 GCF_052378235.1 Psychrobacter sp. AOP3-A1-26 | reverse complement strand
TATATTATAACGTATTGAAATACATCAACTTAAATAAGCTTAATGAATTACTTTTTTTCTAATAACCCAAAATCAGAATACTAATCTTCTGACATGCAAGATAATAAAATTAGGTATATATCTAAAACTAAAATTGAAAACGTACTTTTATAAAACAATAAACCATATATAAAAGTTTAATCGTTATTATGTGTTGAGTAAGAGGTTATTTTTACAATAGCTTTCAGGGTACGGACCAAACCAAATTAGAACATGGTTTAGTGGATCACACTATAAACC
>NZ_JBQSXN010000230.1:0-314 GCF_052378235.1 Psychrobacter sp. AOP3-A1-26 | reverse complement strand
TTAGTCTCACTTCAGCTTGAAGAGAATAGCAATCATTTTACTTTATATTTCGAGCCGCCTACTTTTCTCTCAAATTATTAACCATTTCTTGATTGTGATAATATTTTTGTCAAGTTGCTAGTTTACCAATCTTACTTATACCTTCTCTTCAGCATAGCCCATAGCGACAACTAAGCTTACATTAAAGTGAACGCATATTAATTCAACTCACTTCTTATAGTAGAAATTTCTTGCTTTATCTTTTTTGCCTCTACATTAAGATGTAACTTGATATTCATTTGCGTTTCTTTTTTTAACTTACTTCTGATACTAGC
>NZ_JBQSXN010000229.1:0-316 GCF_052378235.1 Psychrobacter sp. AOP3-A1-26 | reverse complement strand
GTGAGGGTCTAAATTGAAAATTATAACAGCACTTCCATTAAAGGCATTAAGCATTGCCATTGTTTCTATCATGCTTTCTGCCTGTGGAGGAGACGATGATAGCACGCCACCAGCAGTGCAACCTCCAGTTGACTCAGTTGAGCCCCCTACAGTAAAGCCACCAGCGACAAGTATCCCAGCTACGCCAATTGGACCAAGCAAACCGAGTATTCCTGCTACGCCAATTGAGCCGAGCAAACCGAGTATTCCTTCAACACCAATCGGACCAAGCAAACCAAGCATTCCTTCAACACCAATCGGACCAAGCAAACCAAGC
>NZ_JBQSXN010000228.1:0-324 GCF_052378235.1 Psychrobacter sp. AOP3-A1-26 | reverse complement strand
CAGTTTGGTTAAGATGAAGCGAGTGACTAAAAAGAGTGCTCATCTGGTCGCGGATGCGATGGTGGTTATGCTAACTCCTGTGAGACTGCACGTTAAGACGATTACGTCCGATAATGGCAAGGAGTTTGCGGATCATAAAGCCATTAAGCAAAGACTCTATAGTGGGTTTTACTTTGCTGATGCTTATGCCTCATGGCAACGAGGAACAAACGAAAATACCAATGGCTTGATTAGAGAGTACTTACCTAAAGGATGTGACTTTAGACAAGTATCTGATGATGAGGTTCAAAACATTGAAGACAGGTTAAACAACAGACCAAGAAA
>NZ_JBQSXN010000227.1:0-330 GCF_052378235.1 Psychrobacter sp. AOP3-A1-26 | reverse complement strand
AAAAATGATCCTTCTTTGAAAAAGAGTTTGATAACAATATTATAGGCAATAATACCAATAACCCTACAATACTTCGAAAAAATAATATCTGAAAGATACCAATTTGACCGTTTAGCTCACGAGCACCAACAGCCATTAAACAAAATGAGATGAGCGCTCCAATCATCCATAGTGTGGAGTGGAACATAATGAGGCAGTCCTCTTTTATATGACACCAAGTTTGGCACCTATGTTATAGGTAAATATTTTATATTATTGAATTGATATAACAAAAAAGCCAAGTACGAGTAGGGTGCGTCCCACGCACCAGTTTCAAGAAATAGCGATACT
>NZ_JBQSXN010000226.1:0-344 GCF_052378235.1 Psychrobacter sp. AOP3-A1-26 | reverse complement strand
TATTTGTTCAGGACTCCAGCTGTCTTTTAGCTTGTCTGTAACCCAACACCAGATATCAGTAATAATAGTGACGGCGTTGTTTGCTCGTCTGTCACAAGCCTTGTTATGAGCATGATTAACCCGATAACCTCGAAGGCTTTTATTGCGTCTGATCTCTCTTGATATGGTGCTGGGACTTCTGCCTAATGCTCGAGCTATAAATTTAATACTATGTTCTGCCCCTATCAGGGCATAAATCTGGTATCGTTCCCCTAGGCTTAGATGTGTATAGTTCATGGTTGCAATCTCACTTTGGCGGTGGATAAAAACTTTGATGCTAGCGCATCTAGGTCTTTTTTTCACCT
>NZ_JBQSXN010000225.1:0-363 GCF_052378235.1 Psychrobacter sp. AOP3-A1-26 | reverse complement strand
ATTATGGTTAACCTTTAGAAAAAGCTTGACGCTCAAAAATAGGCTGCTATAATACGCAGCCTATACAGAGATAACCCTGTAGCCCAATTCGATAATGTTTAGTAGTATAAACCTTATCACCTAACACGCCGGTGTGATGGAATTGGTAGACATGACGGATTCAAAATCCGTTGCCTTTAAAAGCGTGTCGGTTCAAGTCCGACCACCGGTACCAATTAGCAGTACAAGCAAGTCCGAGAATGACCGATTAGCCCTTATGTTTAATAGCATAAGGGCTTTTTTGTGTCCGTAGCTGTCTGTATTTGTCTGTAGTAAACTGAGATTAATAACAGTAAACTAGATAGTAATTGCGCTTTTTACTGT
>NZ_JBQSXN010000224.1:0-378 GCF_052378235.1 Psychrobacter sp. AOP3-A1-26 | reverse complement strand
TGCGACCAAAGTAAGTGGTGTCCATGATGATATTAGCAGTCTTTGGTCGTTTAACCTGATACTCGATACTGACTTTATCTAAGCGTCTTTGAATGGTTTTAAGACTACAGTGGTATTTATCAGCCAGTTGTTGGTAAGTCTGTTTACCTTGGGTATATTCAGTCCAAAGTGTTTGGTTATTGAGTCTTTTGCCACCTAAAAACTGCCGTCTGCAAGCTAGGCATTGATACTGCTGTTTGCCAAGCTTACGTCCATTCTTCTTGGTGTGTTTATCACTACAAAAAGGGCAGTTTTTTGATTCATGGCGTTCATTCCTTGCAAATATAGACAGTATATAGCGTTAGACCCTATGACAGCATGAATAATGTCCATTACACC
>NZ_JBQSXN010000223.1:0-384 GCF_052378235.1 Psychrobacter sp. AOP3-A1-26 | reverse complement strand
TAAATCAATTCGTAAGTTTTAACTACTACGTCTCGATAGGCTGGCTATTTTAGCAAATATTCTGTGCGTGTCAATAGCTTTTTTTAATTTCCTAAAAAACATTACTACCTTTTGCCTTGTATTCAGAAAAAAAACTCCGCTAGTTGCTTGATTTTATGGTTTATTCTAACAATCTAGCCAGCAGAAATTATTTTAAACAAATAACCTATTTTTATACTTCTTGCCCTATTCCCTTTTATTAGAGAGGTGAATCTCTGTTAAGTCTTAGCTTTCTATAGCTGATAGCAGCTCATAGGCCGTTCTAAATAAAACCGATACACTGATCGATACACTGGTAACCACGTGCTACTGTTATCGGTTTTGAAGCAAATCAACTATATAGAA
>NZ_JBQSXN010000222.1:0-389 GCF_052378235.1 Psychrobacter sp. AOP3-A1-26 | reverse complement strand
CGTACCCTTTGTATATTAAATCGTTCTGATAGCTGACCAATGACTGTTTCAACGATACGGCGGGCTTTCATTAGCCGCCTTACCACAGGTTTGGGTCTATCCTCTTTCATATTGGCTCTGAGTGGCGTTTGTAAATCCACTCCTTGAGCGTCGTAGTACGATGTCAGACTAGGGCTGATATAGCCTTTATCAGCGCCGAGCAAACCATGGATATTGTCAGTAATATCAGGCGCAACCGCTCTTTCATCAACATTGGCAGGGGCAACGGTAAAGCCTTTAATCATGCCCGATAAGTTAACCAGCAAATGTCCCTCAAAGCCATAATACCTCTCTTGCTTAGCCGCACAGTAGCTAAAAGCCGCTAAGTCTTGATAGTTTTTATGCCGATA
>NZ_JBQSXN010000221.1:0-390 GCF_052378235.1 Psychrobacter sp. AOP3-A1-26 | reverse complement strand
TAAGGTTTGGCTTTGCGTCTAAGACAGTGCCATAACGTGCCACCTTTGCTCTTGTCTTTCCAGATATAGCGATAGATGCTCATATGGCTGATACCACCATGAAACCCAGCTATTTGTTCAGGACTCCAGCTCTGTTTAAGCTTGTCTGTAACCCAATCCCATACGTCAGCGATGATAGTGAAAGCGTTGTTTGATCGTCTTGCACAGGCTTCGTTGTCGGCATAATTAGCTCGGTAACCTCGCAGGCTTTTATTACGCTTAAGCTCTCTTGATATGGTGCTGGGACTTCTGCCTAATGCATCAGCTATAAATTTAATACTATGTTTCGCCCCTTTTAAGGCGGAAATCTGATATCGTTCACCTAGGCTTAGATGTGTATAGTTCATGGTT
>NZ_JBQSXN010000220.1:0-407 GCF_052378235.1 Psychrobacter sp. AOP3-A1-26 | reverse complement strand
CGCAATCAATATACCCGAGAATTCAAGCTTGAAGCCATCAGCTTAGTGACTGAGCATAAGCGTAAAATACCTGATGTAGCAAGCTCACTTGGCATTGGCAAATCCACCCTGCAGAAATGGCTGAGTCAGTATCGACAAGAAACGAATGGCCAAGCACCTAAAGTCGGCAACGCTTTAACGGATGAACAACGCGAGCTACAAGAATTGCGTAAGCAGGTTAAGCGACTCACTATGGAGCGCGACATATTAAAAAAGGCTTCTGCTCTGCTGGCCTTGGACAGCCTGAACGGCTATCGCTGATAAGCAAGCTTGCAGAGCAAGACAAAAGCGTCAGTAAACGCCGACTATGTGACTTATTTGGCATCATTAAAAGCAGCTACTACTATGGCACACAGACTAAGCCTATC
>NZ_JBQSXN010000219.1:0-437 GCF_052378235.1 Psychrobacter sp. AOP3-A1-26 | reverse complement strand
TAAAAAGAGTCACCCTTAATGGGGTGGCTCTTTTTTTTATCTTTTATTCCTAGTGACCTAAACAGCAAATCCTATTTAAAGGATTTGCTCTTGCGCTGCCTTGAGAAGGCACAAGCGAAACACTGTTTCGCAAAACAAGAGCTGTGCTCGCAGTTAGCATGCTTTGCCTTAACGGCGCTCAGGTCATCGTCAGCTCTCTATTCCTAGAAAAACTCCCTTAATTTAATCGTTAAGGGGGTTTTCTTTGGCTGGATATAATTTAATTTTCAATGTTTTAGATAGTAAATTATCTATAGTTTGAAAGAGTGCATGATGAAGCTTTTATTGCTATATTATTCGTTTGTTATATTAAAACTAAATTTACAGTTTAATAAATTTTTGTCTTGAAAGGATTACTATGAGAGATGCTTATATACAGTTTTTTGACGAAGGTTATA
>NZ_JBQSXN010000218.1:0-456 GCF_052378235.1 Psychrobacter sp. AOP3-A1-26 | reverse complement strand
GCGTTTTACTACCATCACATGCTTGGCATGATGAAACGGGAGTTTCCAAATCTGCCGAGCTACTCGCGATTTATAGAGCTAGTGCCGCGCAGTATCATGCCACTGTGCAGCTACTTGCAAAGCATAATGGGTGACTGTACGGGTATCAGCTATATTGATTCAACCAAGATAGCAGTTTGTCATAACAAGCGTATCTACCGTCATAAAGTCTTTGAAGGACTTGCAACCCGAGGCAAAAGCAGCATGGGCTGGTTCTATGGCTTTAAGCTGCACGCCATTATCAATCATAAGGGCGAGCTTGTATCTGTTAAAGTCACTGCGGGTAATACGGATGATAGAGCGCCAGTTAAGGATATGGCAACGTCTTTATTTGGAAAACTATTCGGTGATAGAGGCTACATCAGTAAAGCACTAAACGCGTGGCTCACAAAACACAGTGATACTAGGCTGATAACG
>NZ_JBQSXN010000217.1:0-477 GCF_052378235.1 Psychrobacter sp. AOP3-A1-26 | reverse complement strand
ATTTTTTGTGCCTATATTTCGTGCTTATATTATATATAGTCAGTTCCATATAAAAACGACACAGTAGAACTGGAATGAATTTTTCGTAGCCTCTGTCAGCGTAGGTACAGCAAGCTAGAAAAATTTATACCAGTCGTATGTTATCACCTAATATATCTATTTTATTGAGTATCGACGATATCTACTTTACTCAATAATCTCTACTGTACTAGGGGCTGTATAGAATTCAGCTATGGAACTGACAGAGACTATTTTTTAGGAAATTCGACGCCAAAAATAGTAAGTTTAGTCATTCTAAGCGCGATAGTTTTGGCTAAGAAGTGGCAAAAAATAGTCCTGTTGCTTGACTGATGCTAAAATTGCCCCAGACAGTGTTGTAAATCTAGCTAAGGTCTCGACATTACCTTCGACTTACGCCTAGTCTGAAACAATTTTAGCAATCAGCAGTCCTAATAGCTGAATTCTATACAGCCCCTA
>NZ_JBQSXN010000216.1:0-502 GCF_052378235.1 Psychrobacter sp. AOP3-A1-26 | reverse complement strand
CAAAAAACCACCTGTACTGGTGTAGAGATGTTCCGTAAACTGCTTGACGAAGGTCGTGCAGGCGAAAACTGTGGCGTACTACTACGTGGTACTAAGCGTGAAGACGTACAACGTGGCCAAGTACTAGCCAAGCCAGGTTCAATCACCCCGCATACCAAATTCGACGCTGAAGTATACGTACTAAGCAAAGAAGAGGGTGGTCGTCACACACCATTCCTAAACGGCTATCGTCCACAGTTCTACTTCCGTACCACTGACGTAACTGGCGCAATCCAATTACAAGACGGTACTGAAATGGTTATGCCTGGTGATAACGTTGAGATGGGCGTAGAGCTTATCCACCCAATCGCTATGGACAAAGGTCTTCGCTTCGCAATTCGTGAAGGCGGCCGTACGGTAGGTGCTGGTGTTGTTGCTAACGTAAGCAACTAATTTTAACCTCTACTCTTAGACGTTAAATAGTTAGCTAAAAAGCCATTCTCGAGAGAGGGTGGCTTTTTTT
>NZ_JBQSXN010000215.1:0-521 GCF_052378235.1 Psychrobacter sp. AOP3-A1-26 | reverse complement strand
ATAAGAAAAACGCTCCCACATTTCGGTAAAAAATAACGGACGTAACGGCTTGGGGTGTCCCATAAAACCATTGTCTAACGCTGCCAATTCAGCAGCGCTAGCCTCCGATTTTGACTCTATACTCATAACTTTATTCCTTTAAAGACCACTGTTGTAATGACTAAACGCCTAATTCTTCCGATAAGCGGTCATATAGGCGCATTATTGTTTCACTTGGTTATAACCAAGTAAAGAAAAAGTTATCTAGTAATTACACAAATATCCACAAAAAAACTCGCCCTCATTGGATGAGGGCGAGTTTTTTTAATATCGATGACGATGCTATTTTACTTATAGCGCTGTACTTACAACACAACTAAATCAACGATTTAAACCACACTGACTCTTACACGTCGCTGTATCACTCGCGTCTTTAACTAACCATATATAAATAACATAGTAGACCTCTTGCATAAGTCATCGCTAGCCCTTGTAACTTCGTCAGTTGAAGTCAATGAACTGGTACTTTTGCAAAAGGTCTA
>NZ_JBQSXN010000214.1:0-532 GCF_052378235.1 Psychrobacter sp. AOP3-A1-26 | reverse complement strand
CTGTCTTGGCGATTTATAGCTCAAGCCCTTTTGAATCCTAGTCTGGTTGTAATATAGCTCGATGTATCTAATGATATCGGTAATGGCGGCAAATCTAGTTTTATAATCCTTATGATATACCAGCTCATTCTTCAATATGCCCCAGAAGCTTTCTATGGGTGCGTTATCAAAGCAATTACCTTTGCCACTCATTGAGCCTATAAACTGGTGCTGTTTAATGATCTTATGATACGCATGGCTACAGTATTGACTACCTCTGTCTGAGTGCACAATTAATCCTTTATTAGGCCGTTTATTTTTGATTGCCATATTTAGTGCTTTGCAAACTAAGTCAGCAGTCATGCGTTTGTTGATAGCGTAACCGACCAACTCTTTGGTATATAAATCTTTCACTCCTGCTAAGTACAGCCAGCCCTCATTTGTCCAGAGATAAGTAATATCGCTGACCCTGAGAAGCACTGCTTCGCAAGATTAGGGCGCTTGGCATCAAACTGCTGATCCAGCACATTCGGATAGACCAGCTTGTTGTGAT
>NZ_JBQSXN010000213.1:0-546 GCF_052378235.1 Psychrobacter sp. AOP3-A1-26 | reverse complement strand
AAAGTCTTTAATAAACCGTAACTTACGGTACTCATTTAACCCATGATGACTGTGCAATTGTCGCTTTAACTCACTGAATAACCCTTCAAGAGAATTGGTCGTATTTGGTATATCTAAGTGCTCATATTCTCGATAAGTAAATAGCCAGTTACTATTGGTTCGTAGACTACGATAAGCACTTCTAAGACGCTTGTGCGTGTACCACGTTCTACCAGTATCCTCATTGGTACTACGTTCACTAAGATAGGCTTCATGAGTCAAATACCAGTGATCTAAGCGCTTTATGAACGCTGTCTTATCAAGCTGTATTATGTTTAAAGCGAGCTGTCTAAGCTCAATACTGGCGATGTTCTTAGGGCGACGAGTGAGGTAGCGGGTCACTATTTGTATTTGATGAAACTGGCACATCTGGCATGGGGTACAGGTAAATAACGTACGCAGTCCTCGTCTACCATCGCAGGTAATACTTTGTATATCAACGCCTAACGATGCTAGGTGATCAATCCCTTGCTTATAGGCACTATTAGTTTCATGACTCACTATCGC
>NZ_JBQSXN010000212.1:0-559 GCF_052378235.1 Psychrobacter sp. AOP3-A1-26 | reverse complement strand
CAATATGAAAACAATAAAGCTCGCACTTACTCTAATAGTTACTGCGTTATTTACTGCCTGTGACGCCACCTCTTCTGACTCACTCACTCTAGATTCAGGTAAAGCAATCGAACTTACTGTAACACTGAATGAACAGAATAGTGCTGAAAGCCTATCAACCTCTAAGACTGAACCACAGATACAACAGAGTTTCAATACAACAGACCCAGTTCCTTTGATCACTAAAACCCCCGCAAAGCAAGCTCATGAACCATTTTTTTTACCTGACGAAAATGTAAAAAAAACTAAAAACTTATTCCACAAAGACTATAATTTAAACCAAATAAATAGTAAACAGTTTGACGAAACAGCATATGGTTTTTTTGTTGTCATTCAATATGATGATGGCACTGTCTTAGATTACTCGTTAGATAAAGTGAATAATGAATATTTTGTGAAAAGGTTCACCTTAGCTAGTAAATATCAACCACATGATCCATTTAATAAACTTAATAAATATATCGTATATAAAATATTAGATATAAGCGGGGCAGATAACCCTGAAATATTTTTTCAAGAA
>NZ_JBQSXN010000211.1:0-560 GCF_052378235.1 Psychrobacter sp. AOP3-A1-26 | reverse complement strand
AAAAATTAATCATAGCAATACTCGGCTGTCTGGATAAAAGGAAGATAAAAAAGTAAACTTTTATCTTTAATCGAATAATAATATAGTAACAATCAATATCTCAAAGGTCGGCCGCATACAACGACACTGCCCTAAAGTAGTATTCAATTATTATAGTAATAAAATTTATACGATGACGATCATCATACCTACATCAATACTGATAGTTATACAGTTATTGAATAAGCTGACTGCCTTTCAGACTTCTGACTTGCTCAGGCTTAATCTTTATTGGGGATGGAGCTTCAGTATCTGTACGAGAGGCCTAAACGTCTCGTAGTAGCTACGAAGATTGAAATAAAACGTCCATTTAATTTGGCTTTTAGCCAATCAATATTCCGTATTTTAAGCAACCGGTCACTACTTCTCCTTTGAAGCTGACTTTTTGGTTAACTTTAAATATATTATCATTATACTTATTGACTTCACAACTCATAAAACCATATTTTTAATAATAAACATTAAACCAGTTAAAAATACCGTCAACTTTATAAATTTTTTGACCTTATAATAGATTTACT
>NZ_JBQSXN010000210.1:0-567 GCF_052378235.1 Psychrobacter sp. AOP3-A1-26 | reverse complement strand
CTTAGATTAACATACCAAGTGCAACGCTAATTGATATTATAGAACACCTGATTAGGTGTCTGAAATCCTAACCGTTTTCTTGGTCTGTTGTTTAGTTTATTCTCAATCATTTGAATATCTTGATCAGAGACTTGTCTAAAGTCACAGCCCTTAGGCAAGAACTCTCTGATCAAGCCATTAGTATTTTCATTCGTCCCTCGTTGCCAAGAAGCGTAAGCATCCGCAAAGAAGAATGGGCTAAAGAGTTTTTGCCTTACTTTTTTGTGATCTGCGAACTCTTTACCATTGTCAGAGGTAATCGTTTTAACCTGTATCTTGACTGGTGTTAAGAGATCTATCATCGCATCTGACACTTGCTGAGCGCTCTTTTTAAGCACACGCTTCATCTTAAGCAGTCCTGTTTTACGCTCAACTATCGTCACAATCGCTTGTTTGTGATGCTGACCGATAATTGTATCCGCTTCCCAATCCCCAATCCGTGTGCGCGCGTCAACGATGCAGGGACGCTCATGGATTGAGACTCTGTCATTGATACGGCCTCGGGTCTCAGCAGTTAGACGCTGGCGA
>NZ_JBQSXN010000209.1:0-571 GCF_052378235.1 Psychrobacter sp. AOP3-A1-26 | reverse complement strand
TCTAAAGAGCAGTTTTTTAATTTCGGTCTTAAAGAAACTATTTATTCCTCTTATGATAAAGCAGAGATTGAATGGAATCTTTTGAAAAATCGTATCTATAGTAATGAGAAAGTATTCATTCGTGGGTTTGGTCGTGATGCAAGTGGCACACATCTGTTCCAGGCGTTTTATGAAAGGTTAATTAATAATTATCATGTTGAAAAAGATCCAACAAATAATTCAGAACCAGCAAAACTAATTAGAGCACTTACGGGATATTCTAAAACAAAAAGTTCTAAACTAGAGTTGATTAGAAATTATCAAATTTCGCATGTTTTTGGTCGTACAAAAAACGTTTTTGCTTTTACTGCTCCGTGGAATATTGTTTATATGCCTAAAATTCTTGATCCATTTACAGGGCATGAAGCAAAAGGAGATATGATAGATGAGTATACTTTTTTGTTTCAAAAACAGTGTTACGATAACTTTGAAAAATTTATTGAAGAATTTAACGAAATAATGATTAGTTCTATTTTTAAGGAAAGAATGGGTGAGAGTCTAGATACTTTAAGTTTAGATACTTCTTATAATA
>NZ_JBQSXN010000208.1:0-619 GCF_052378235.1 Psychrobacter sp. AOP3-A1-26 | reverse complement strand
TGTCTAGGATGTCTAGTAGTTCTACGACGGCTGGTTGGCCGTATGGACCTTCGTCGCCTTTAAGGGCTTGGGTCGCTGAACCTTTTACGATTGGGGTGTCGTCGCCTGGGAAGTCGTAGTCGTTCAATAATTCACGAACTTCCATTTCTACTAGCTCAAGCAGTTCTTCGTCATCAACAAGGTCGCATTTGTTCATGAAGACGATGATGTACGGTACGCCAACCTGACGTGATAGCAGGATGTGCTCACGGGTTTGTGGCATTGGGCCGTCAGTCGCTGATACGACTAGGATTGCGCCGTCCATTTGGGCAGCACCGGTGATCATGTTTTTAACATAATCGGCGTGACCTGGGCAATCAACGTGGGCGTAGTGACGAGTGTCTGTGTCATATTCTACGTGTGAGGTGTTGATGGTGATGCCACGGGCTTTTTCTTCAGGGGCGCTGTCAATGGCTGCGTAGTCTTTGGCTTCGCCACCTGATTTGATTGCTGCTACGGTTGCGATAGCGGCGGTTAGGGTTGTTTTACCGTGGTCAACGTGTCCGATGGTGCCGACGTTGACGTGTGGCTTGTTGCGTTCAAACTTGGCCTTTGCCATGGGTATTTCCTCTTTTTTTGG
>NZ_JBQSXN010000207.1:0-683 GCF_052378235.1 Psychrobacter sp. AOP3-A1-26 | reverse complement strand
ATCCTATAAAGTGCTATGGTGTAAGGTGTCCATTCAACATGCTCTAGTATTTCTCTTAATCTACTTAATAGTCAAAGCTGAGGTTGTTATGTTGCATTTAAATAGTGTCAAAAACTTATTGCCTGTTTCAAGTGTTGCTATACGTCTGTCAAAGGGTTTAATCGCCAGCGTTTTACTTACCTTGCCTTTCGTTTCATTGTCCGTACAGGCTAGTAGTAACAACTCACCAAGTGTAATCTCTCGAGCAGAAGCGGCAAATCCAGCCAACTTTAAGTTTTTAAGTGTCAATGGCCGGGCAGTGACTCGCGCATCAGCGCCCTGTGCAATCGAAAAAGGACTTATTGCTTGTGGGCTTGAAAAATTATCTTTAATCAATGGTGGTATTAATGAGGTTGATGCAGATTACGACTTGGCGCAAACTTTCTTCTTTCCATCAAAAGCTCAGCCACGTACAGCCGTCGTTGTAATTACCCGTTCTGGTCTCATGGATGATAGCGTTAGTGCGGAGCGTTATCGTGTTAGCTTTAAATTAGAAAATGAGCCGTCTGGTTTAAGTTGGAATTGGGTTCAGTACGGTATACAATATCAGTGTGCCCGTGGTAGTAACGCAGGTAAGTGGACTAAAGATCTTTGTCCTTAATTAAAGGCTTTTTTACGAAGCAGTTTTAGTGGTTTTTAGAAAT
>NZ_JBQSXN010000206.1:0-685 GCF_052378235.1 Psychrobacter sp. AOP3-A1-26 | reverse complement strand
CAGTGTGGGTATCAGGGGATTCTGTTGATGAGCTTGGTACGTGGTGGTTGATCAGTGGTTTAGACGAGGGCGAACGAATTCCACTACACTACAGCTATGCCCAATCGTCGGTACAGTCAGGTCAAGATAGCGTCAATGCGCTACAAATGAATTCACAGCAGTTGGGCAGTTATGAGGTAATCGTACGAGCGGATGGCTTAGCGGCGGATACCATTTATGAAGGCCAAGCAGTAGATGAGTCGCCGCTTGTGACAGAGGATACAACTGTACTACTCGCTGCCCCGTCTCGCGTGAATAGCGATGATGCCGCCGCTCGTCTTGCACAGCAATGGGTGTCTGCAAATCACTGTCAACGCGAAACCTATCAAGCAACGGGAGCCCTGCGTGGTCTTAGTGTCGGTAGCCCCGTGAGTATCAATAACCTGCCTTCCATTGGCAGCTTATCGACTCACTGTATGGCAGTAACCTTTATCGGTATCGAGCCTGATAACGATAGTGTGTCGTATCATCATCAAGTATTTATCAAAGAGTGGTTACAGCGCACTGCTCAGCATATGCAGCGCCAGACCACAAACGCCATTCATCTGTCTGTACCTGATCATGGCTTTGATATGGCTCGTGACACTGGGGTTTGGGTATCAGCGACGTTGCTTGACGCTACTATCCCCTACACCCCTTATCCCAG
>NZ_JBQSXN010000205.1:0-714 GCF_052378235.1 Psychrobacter sp. AOP3-A1-26 | reverse complement strand
TGTAGTGGTCAACTAATTTAGGACACCTGATAAGAGGTTTTGATTAAAGTAACGTCTTTCTGTTTCAGCTGGTGTTAAATAATTGTTGAAAGTGTGCGGTCTCACGGTTTGATAGTAGCCCCAGATATAATCACTAATGGCACTTTTAGCCTCAGCGATATTCTCATAACCGCCCTTTGGCATCCACTCTGTTTTGAAGCTTCTAAAGAAGCGCTCAGTTGGGGCGTTATCCCAACAATTTCCACGACGGCTCATACTCTGTGTCATACCGTCGCAATCATCGATTGATTCAGCAAATTTCTTACTGGTGTAATGCGTGCCCTGATCTGAGTGAAATAACACACCACTTGGTTTGAGTCTCGTCTGATACGCCATTTTCAGAGCGTTACCTGTCAGAATACTATCGGGTGAGTCTGAGACACTAAAGCCCACCACACGACGGGCGTACAGGTCTAAAACAACGGCTAGGTAACACCAGCCGCCTTTAATGCGAATATAAGTGACATCGCCCGTCCAGACTTGGTTGGGCGCCGTTGGGCTAAATCTGCGTTTTAAAAGGTTGTCATGGGTTTTATGTTCCTGATCAGCGTGCTTGTATTTGTGGGTCTTGAGCTGGCAACTGACCAGTTTCATTTGCTTCATAATCTTGGCAGCTAAGTAACGCGTTAGCCTAATACTGTGCTCATTCCACAGGATGGCGACAATGGTGCGAGC
>NZ_JBQSXN010000204.1:0-734 GCF_052378235.1 Psychrobacter sp. AOP3-A1-26 | reverse complement strand
TTATTTAATTTTAATACTTAGGGCGGTTACTCGGTACTGTGTACATTCTTGTAATGTTTGGCTTGAATAGTTAGTACTTAATCGATATATAAAGTTTATCGTTTTTGCAAAAAACTGGACGATAAAGCCCTAATGGGAGGCTATATAAAAGATAGCAGTCCACACAGCAGATTAGATAATCATTTAATAAGGATAATTTATGCAAGACAATCAACTGAACAAAGAAGAAATCAGTCAACTGACCGATACTGATTGGAAAGAGCGTCTGAGCGCTGACGAGTATCATGTGATGCGTGAAAAGGGCACAGAACGTCCATTCACGGGTGTTTATAATGATGTTGATGACAAAGGTATCTATCGCTGCAAAGGCTGCGGTGCTAAGTTATTCGATGCTGATAGCAAGTTTGATGCAGGTTGTGGCTGGCCAAGTTTCGATCAGGGCATCGATAATAGTGCCATCGATGAGCATGTAGATGATTCGCTAGGTATGCGCCGTACCGAAGTCACTTGTAGCAACTGCGATGCGCATTTAGGCCATGTATTCCCCGATGGACCACGTGAGACCACAGGCATGCGCTATTGCATCAACTCAGTGTCTATCGATTTGGATAAATCTGAGAAGTAATTTGGGCAAATAGTAGAGCATATGTTAGTGTATAGGAAGAAAAGAGTAGGGGGCGCCTGTCGTTTCCCTGCCGGCTTTTATTATTGATTAATGCCAAGCCTTTAATCAA
>NZ_JBQSXN010000203.1:0-735 GCF_052378235.1 Psychrobacter sp. AOP3-A1-26 | reverse complement strand
ACAATTACAGGATTCATAGTAATGTTAGGGTTTTTTTTGGCGTTTGTTGCAACGATGGGTCCACCTATTGCACCTCATATTTGGAATGGGGGTCTGGATGGTGGTATTAGAATAGGCACTATTGTTATCGGCTTGGGTTCATGTGCTGCTATATTGCTTTGGTTTTTCTGGACTCTATGTTTTGATATCTATCGTCTTATTATTCGTACACCCCTGCCCGACTCTGATACTGAAACCAAATAGAGCAAGTAAGGTTTATAGCTACCTATTATTAATAAAAACCACAGAAAGAGATTTAGATGCCAAGTTTTATAGTTGTAGACGATGAAATTATTAACTTATCGGAAATAAGACGGATAATTGCGGATAAAAAGCGACTTACAATCACATTTCATTTAGGATTTTGGAATGGTAACGCATTCAAACGATGTACTGACAACGAGCATTTTGAGGAAGTTTTTAGCGATATAGTAACCAAGTTAGAAGCTGAGCACGTTTAAACAGACTACTCGGAGTGTCCAATTTTAGCTATCGCCAGTCATTGACTGATGATAGCTAAAACCATAAGTGGCGTATGATGGTTGAGATGACCATAGAGACTACAAAGAAATACCAATACAGATATTTAGGTTTGACTAAATTGGTATATTTATAAAATAAAAAACTGAAAATATTTTAGCTTGGGGCTTTTTAATATTTGAGGCTATATGCAATACAGGGTATCAGTAGTTAATC
>NZ_JBQSXN010000202.1:0-774 GCF_052378235.1 Psychrobacter sp. AOP3-A1-26 | reverse complement strand
CTATCCATCCAGATGATAAGCTAAAGATTCCTAAAGATGGCGCTACTAATTCATCTACAAACTATTCTTCTCAATCAAGTCAGCCAAATAAACCTGTAAACGTGACAACAAAACCTAGCAATAATAATGACGGTACACCTAAAGAAATCGCAACGACCAATGGTTCTTGTATTTGTAAAGCGAATGATTTGATTTGGAGCGATCATCCAAAAGTTAGTTGTGAGTTTAGGAAAAAAGTGATAAAGATCTGTCAAGATATGTGGCCGAATGACTATCTAGCAATGGCCAATAATCTAATGGCATGTATGTATTTTGAAACTGCTACGACCTTCGACCCCTCAAAAGGAAATGGTTCTGGGTATTATGGCTTGATACAATTTGGCACTCTAGCTTGTAAAGACCTAAATACAACAACTGATAAAATAAGGGCTATGTCTGCCATTGAACAACTTGATTGGGTAAAAAAATACTTCAAACTCCGTAATAGACATGAATTAATCAAAAACCTTGTTCATATGTATCTATGCATTAACTATCCAACCAACTTAATCCAAAAAAAGACAGGACCACATGATATTTTATATGATTATACTCAACCGGCATATATAAGCAATCCTTCTTTCTTTAAAGAAAACGGAGAAAAAGATAGATTTAAGATAATAAATGACAAAAAGAAATATTTGGGTTTTAAAGATGGTAAAACTTATGTATGGGAAGTCGCAGAAGAATTAAATATATATTATAAGCGCGGAGAAAAACCCGAAAATAGAAAAT
>NZ_JBQSXN010000201.1:0-812 GCF_052378235.1 Psychrobacter sp. AOP3-A1-26 | reverse complement strand
TATACCAGCAGTATCGTAGCGTTTTTAAAGTATTTTAACTATATAATATCTAAGTTAGAAAACCATTCAACACTTCAGCCAATAGAGCCGCGGCAATTAAAATAAAGATAACGCCGCAACCACGATTGAGCCACGCTAACCGCTCACCCACATCAAGCCAACCTGCCAGCTTTTTACCACCTAGCGTATATACCACCTGCCAAATCGTTTCGCTCAAAAATAGCCCTAACGTCAGCATGATATATTGCGGCCATAATGGCGCGCTAAAATTGATAAATTTAGGGAAAAAGGCGGCAAAAAATAAAATCGCTTTGGGGTTCGATAAAGATACCCACATACCAGTTCGAAATAGCAACCATTCACTAGGCGGCGCTTTGACAGCGGCACTAGAGAGCGAGCGTGGCTGAGGTTTATTTAATACGTTATCAGTCGTTGTCAGATCTGCATGAACTTCTGCACTCAGTGTACTGGCATCACTAATCAAGCTACTATCACTAGCATCACGCCACGAGCTGACACCCAGATAAATTAAATACGCTGCACCAACGGCCTTAATCACCGTCAATAACCATGGTGATTGACGACTAATGACATCGAGTCCCAGTAATGTCGAGAGCAACAAAACGAAAAGTCCAAGACTAAGACCTGCCAGCGTCCATAAAGTGCGCTTCACGCCATAATTTAGACCGTACTGAAATGCCAAGAGCATATTCGGACCGGGAGTCGCTGAGATAAAAAAGGTACTTGCAAAGAATACCGCAAACAGATGCCAAGACATCAACTAACCCCTACTGTCTTATTTAAAATTCAAC
>NZ_JBQSXN010000200.1:0-812 GCF_052378235.1 Psychrobacter sp. AOP3-A1-26 | reverse complement strand
TAGGGCGTGTTGAACATTGGCGACAAATTGATGGCAAAAAAAATAGCGAACGGTTAATCTTTAAGTTCTCACACAAAAAAGATATCGTTCGCTATGCCTCGCACAATGCTCAAAGATGAACACTGGACAAGACTAAGACCTATCTTACTAGAGTTGAATATCTATGACAAAGGAAATCTTAGAAATACGGTTGAAGGTGTGTTGTATCGGATGCGCGTTGGTTGCCCTTGGCGTGACTTACCAGCGTACTTTGGCAAGCCCAATACCATCTATAAAGCTTACCAGCGCTGGTCTCGCAGTAATAAGCTGATTGCATTGTTTACGTTACTGATCAAGGACGCAGACCTTGAATGGGTCTTTATCGATGGCACTCATATTAAAGCGCATCAACACAGCAGTGGTGGCAATGAGAATGCGCAGGCTATTAGTAAAAGTGTTGCAGGACGCGCGACCAAGATTCATTTGGCAGTTGATGCTCATGGCAATCCACTCACTTTTATCTTGTCAGATGGTACAACCCACGATGTTAAAGTCGCTCCTGACTTAATAGACAAGGTTGATTTGAGCGATACAGAGGTTTTATGTGCCGATAAAGGCTATGATTCTGATGCGCTACGAGCCCATATTGAACAAGCAGGGACGTGTGATAACATCCCTCGGAAACGAAATACAAAGTCCTCTAACGACCATATGGACTGGAACTTGTACAAGGTACGCCACTTAGTAGAAAATGCTTTTGCTAAGCTAAAACAGTATAGGGCAGTTGCCACCAGATTTGATAAGCTCAAGCAGAGTTATGAGAATACGGTCGC
>NZ_JBQSXN010000199.1:0-841 GCF_052378235.1 Psychrobacter sp. AOP3-A1-26 | reverse complement strand
TAGGGCGTGTCATCAATTAGCATAGATATTTCAGAATAAGCTATACTTAGATCGTATTTAGGAATTTGAGCTCAATGACTATGACAAGACGACATGCCCTACGTGATGACCAATGGGAGAGAATTAAAGACATTCTACCTGGTAAACCAAGTGACGTTGGTATTACTGCAAAGGATAACCGCTTGTTCGTAGAAGCGGTTCTGTACCGTTACAAGACCGGCATACCTTGGCGTGACCTACCTGAACGCTTTGGCGACTTCAGAGTGATTCATACTCGTTTTAGTCGCTGGTCAAAAAAAGGCGTATGGAAGCAGGTTTTTAATCAACTCTCTGAACAATCCGATGACGAATATGCCATGCTAGATGCCACGATTGTTAAAGCCCACCAGCACAGTGCTGGAAAAAAAGGGATCAAGCCATTGGACGCAGCAAAGGTGGACTGACGACTAAAATACATACTCGAACAGATGCATTAGGCAATCCTACTGGCTTTTATCTAACAGGTGGGGCAGCTCATGACCTGTGTGGCTCAGATGAATTGCTTGATGTCAGTATTAGCCAAACGTGGCTTGCCGATAAAGCTTACGATGCTGATGCCCGCGTTATTGAACCGATTAAAGCAGTGCAAGGTAATGCAGTTATACCATCTAAGTGTCATCGGCTGCAGCCAAGAGACTTCGATAAAGAGCTTTATAAAGCGAGGCACCTAATAGAGAACTTCTTTGCCAAGATTAAGCAGTATCGTGCGATTGCCACTCGCTATGATAAGTTAGCCAGTCATTTCCTTAGTGCCATTCACTTAGTTTCTTGTGTCGTTTGGCTTAATTGATGACACGCCCTA
>NZ_JBQSXN010000198.1:0-843 GCF_052378235.1 Psychrobacter sp. AOP3-A1-26 | reverse complement strand
ATAGTTGAAAAAAATAAGCAACGCCTTACACTCTTGTTTACCACAACAAAGAGAAAAGGCGTTACTTATGGCTCGTACCATGCTCACTGATGAACAATGGCAAAAGCTGTCTGATATATTGCGACAAATTAACATATATAACAAGCCCAATCTAAGACGAACAGTCGAAGCGATGTTGTACCGCATACGTATTGGCTGTCCATGGCGCGACTTACCAACCTGCTTTGGCAAGTGGTCTACCGTATATCATCAATACCGCTATTGGCGTAAAACGGGTAAATGGCAACAACTGATGTCCATAATGACAGCAGACTACGATAGTGAATGGTTATTTATAGATGGTAGCGTGGTAAAAGCACATCAGCACAGTACAGGCGCTGCCAGTTGTCGTGATGAAGCCATCGGCACCAGCGTTGCTGGCAATAGCAGCAAGTTACATCTCATGGTTGATGCTTGTGGTAACCCTGTTCATGTGGCGCTGACAGGAGGCCAAGTACATGATTCTAAAATGGCCAACGCTTTAATTAAAAGTACCATCAAAAAAGAGACTAAGGCTGTTGTAGCAGACAGAGGCTATGATAGTAGCGACATAAGAGATTGTATCTTTGAACATTGTGCTGAGTCAGTAATACCCGTTAAGTCCAACTCTAAAAGCAATAACGATACGCTAGATTGGTACTTATATCGCTGTCGCCATTTAGTAGAAAACGCCTTTGCTAGGTTAAAACACTTCAGAGGCATTGCTACACGCTATGATAAGCTTAAAGCCAGCTATGAGGCTGCCGTAATTCTCGCTTGTGTCTTTATCTGGCTGCCGCTGATTTGAATTCTATACAGCCCCTA
>NZ_JBQSXN010000197.1:0-845 GCF_052378235.1 Psychrobacter sp. AOP3-A1-26 | reverse complement strand
CTGTGCCTACGCAGACAGGGGCTGCAAAAAAACTATACCCGCAGTATCGTAGCGTTTTTAAAGTATTTTAACTATATGCGTTTTCACTCATCATAAATCAAATTAAAGCGTTATCAATAAGTCATAGTTGAGGTGGGTACTGACAAGTCAGTCGTGCTAATTGTAGCGTTACTGTTGTCTAGTTCTTGAGCAGCAGTTTATACCTGTTCGTTTCCGAGTTATAATAATGCCCATTATTGCCTGCTTTCTCTATACATAATTATTTTTTATAAAAAACCATAAAAGCCTTAATAGAGAATGCGGTACTTTACTATTGTTTTATATACAGGATAAAGCCATGTTCGCTATTGCAGCTAGTACCGTCACCAGCTGGGGAATGTATGTCTTATTGCCCATATTTATTGCTTTCTTATTCTTTATTATCTGGGACTTATCTAAACAATCTGATGCTGGTCGCGCTGGTACTTTTTGGATGTTTTTAGCGCTTGGTGCCGGCTTTATAGGATTTATCCTCAAAGTTCTAATAGAGTTCGCCTTTGGAAAATGGTTTATCTAAGTAAAGCTATGATGCCTCACTGATAGCGTTACCGATCTTATCGTTAATAAATAATATTGCTAATAATAATCAGTAGCCTCCAAGATCGTCAGCAACGTTATTTATACGGTTGTTTTAAAAAACATCGCTCACTTATTTGACTGTGAGATAACGTCACTGACGTAAGTTGGTAAATCCCACGCGCCACCAGCCTCTATCAGGCGACATAATCCTGTCGTCTGCTCAAGCGTTTTGTTAAATATCTCTCCATTCCAGACCCACTCTTTCATCGACCAACAGTCGCCCAGAC
>NZ_JBQSXN010000196.1:0-849 GCF_052378235.1 Psychrobacter sp. AOP3-A1-26 | reverse complement strand
ATACTAGGGCATGTCTTCAATTGGATAAGCCATAAATAATAGCTACAATACCGCATCTATTGAGTGGATGTGAGAAATACGAGTTATGGCAAGAAAAGCATTAACAGATACGCTTTGGGGTCAATTGCAATCGACGATGATGAAGTACGGCTGCTATCAAACACAAAATAGTCGAGAGGTCATGGAAGCTATACTGTGGAAGCTACGCACCGGCGCGCCTTGGCGCGACATACCTGAAGAATTGTGTTCGTGGAAAACAGCCTATAGTCGTTTCAACCGCTGGTCAAAAAATGGCTTATGGGCGAATTTTTTTTTAGCTTACGAAAAGAAATTGATACGGAATGGATATTCACAGACGGAAGCTATGTTCGCTGTCATCAGCATGCAAGTGGAGCTCGGCTTGGTGAAGAGCGAGCAATTGGACAAAGCCGTGGCGGCGCAACTACAAAGATACACCTATCCTGTGATGCCGATGGATATCCGCTCAATTTTAAAATCACTGGGGGTGAAGTCCACGACAGTCAAGTTGCAGGTGAATTGATTGAAATGATTGGACAAGCTGATTACTTCATCGCTGATAAAGGCTATGACTCAGAGGCTATTAGAGACAAAGCTCGCAGCCATAATATGATACCTGTCGTTCCTAAAAGGAAGAATGCCAAACAGCCTAATCCAGAGTTTGATAGCTATTTGTACAAACTACGTCATCTTGTTGAAAATATGTTTGCAAGGCTTAAGCACTTTCGTAGTATCGCTACTCGCTATGAGAAGTTAGCTCGTAATTTTAAGTCAATGCTCTATCTGGCGTGTACTATCGTTCATTGTAAAATGAATTGAAGACACGCCCTA
>NZ_JBQSXN010000195.1:0-866 GCF_052378235.1 Psychrobacter sp. AOP3-A1-26 | reverse complement strand
CAGTCATACTAGTTTCCTTCTTTGGGTTATTATAACCTCTTAGAAGCTGTCCAATTTTATTATGCCACTACATTGGCAAGGCAGACTTAATAACCAATGACGACTTAGCAACCGACACAGCTCCTATCAATGGTAAGGACTATACTTATGTCACGGATGAAGCAACGCTAGACAGTACAGGCAACCATCAGATTGGCTTATCGAGCCTATTTGCTAGTGTTGCGGATATTGAGGCATATGATGGTGACAGCCCAGCTGCTGAGCAGGTGGTCTATCGGGTTGAAAACTTACCTGCTAGTTTTAACTTAACTGGTGCAGGGGTCACTTTCTTAGGTGGCAGTGGTTCTGATCGAGTATGGTCAGTGACCCTAGAGGCGCTACAGAATAATACTGCACAGTTAAAGACACCAGATAACTTCGCTGGTGAAATTAACTTTACCATCACGGGTACCACCACCGAGACAGTATCTGGTGATAGTGTGACTCATAGGGATCAAGAGGTCTCTATTCTAGTGACGCCTGATGCTGATGATAGCACAGTGAATAATCCAGAGGTCGTTGCTACTGAAGATATATGGACAACCATAGACTTTGCAGCTGCTTTTGAGACTACTGATACTTCTAATCCTGCTAATATTGCGACCGGCTATGAAGCACTTAAGAGTATCACCTTAAAAGCTGATGATCTGATAGATAAAAACATAGAACTTCGTGTTGATGGAAACTTGGTAACGCTTAATGCAGGTGAGGAGCTGACTTATACTCCTGATCAAAATATTGAAATCAGATACGATGAGGATAAGCGCCATAGTGATGATAATGTCAGCATAGACTTTGACTACACTTATACTGACACCGCTAAGCTG
>NZ_JBQSXN010000194.1:0-873 GCF_052378235.1 Psychrobacter sp. AOP3-A1-26 | reverse complement strand
AAAGATATTAAAACTTATACAACAAACCAAGTGTCGTCGTCGAGTCAGTACGCGAGTCAACCATTGGGCTATCATATTGCTCATTCGGTAAATAGCTCAAGCTTTGATTAGCAAAGCCTGCCCAGCGCTCATTAAAGTCATAATTGGCACTAATATTGATATAAGGGTTCAAGCTCGAATTTGAAGTGTAAGCCGCAACGCCTGTCTTCTCTGATTCTTTATCTGTTACGCCATAATAGTATTCATTATAGTCAGTATCATGATATTCAAAGCCAATACTTGGATAGACCGTTAACTTGTCTTTGGTTATTTTGGCAAGATACGTCAAGCGGGCACTATTGCCACCGCTATGATCTAAAACGTCAGTTGCAATCTGGGCACGAAAGCCACCAATCGGCGTACGGCGCAGGTATGTGAGACCAGCATCAGCAGATGCTTTACGCTTGTCGAGACCTTTGAGTGCGCCGCGTGCATCATCAGGATCAAACTCGCTACCAGAAAGTTGAGCATAAGCAGATAGCTGATTGGAGCCGTCGTTAATAAGGTAAGCACCAGCCTGAGCACCACGCGCGTACACTCTATTATTATCATAAAAGACACCCGGCAATACGCGTACATCAATACTGTCTTCCAAATCGTAGGCTGAGTTTATCGCCATGACATTGACACCAACGCTTAGCTGGGCATCTTTATCGGTCGGTAAGTTTTTATTAAATATAGCAGCACTAGATAGGCTAGCAGTACCAAATAAGATAGTGGCCGTTAGGGTGCTCAGCAAAGCGCGTGAGAAAGTAGGTGATAGCGTTGATGGTGTAAACATGATGTGCTCTCATAAGTGTGTGGGATTAATAAATGAAAATAAGTAAAAAAACG
>NZ_JBQSXN010000193.1:0-877 GCF_052378235.1 Psychrobacter sp. AOP3-A1-26 | reverse complement strand
ACTTTAAAACCGATACGAGTGCTACTGGAGTAAATTTTTCGCAGCCTCTGTCACGCTTGCGAACAGCAAGCAAGAAAAATTGACAACAGTAGCACTGTGGCTATTTACTTTATTACAATCGTATCGATTTTATTTAGAACTACTTATAGGATAATTATATTTACTATTTTTCTTTCGCTGTTTCATCTTCTGCTTTGACGCGCTTGGTCAATGCAGAATATAGCGATGGCTGCATATTATGAATATTGCCTAGCATCCATCTCACATAGCTGACTGGCACCTCTTTAATCAGCTTGCCCTTATGTTTGCCAAAGGGCATTTTACTGACTGGATTGGCTTTATTGGAAATAGCATGAGCGGCCACAAAATCTGTCGGTGAAATTTGTAGGCGCTCGCAGCAAGCTTGATACAGTAAATAGCACATGCGCGCATCACCTAGCGCGTCATGAGCAGCAATGGTCATTCTGCTCGCCTCGCTGCTGCCTAGTAACTGCTCGATACATTTAGATTGGCTATAGGCGCTCCATTCTGGAAAGGCCACGCGCGCAAGCCGCACCGTGCAGATAAGCTTGGCAGACGGGCTACCAATCACTCGCCAGTCAAAACGGACATTATGACCGATCAAATACTGCGGCAACTCAAATTGCCCAAGCTCAAAACGCTCAAGACCAGCGACATCTTCATCGGTGATACCATGAATTTTAATGACGACCGGTGATATTGAACGTCCGCTGTTAAAGTATTTCATCCACTCAAACCCAGTCATGACATTAATGGTCGCGACTTGAACAGGTCTTGGGTCACGACCTTGGTCGGTTTCGGTATCGATAATAAGTGCTGTATCAGTCATAAAGGATTGGCCATAGATAACAACATT
>NZ_JBQSXN010000192.1:0-883 GCF_052378235.1 Psychrobacter sp. AOP3-A1-26 | reverse complement strand
TTCTTTGTCCTTTGTCAGTACTACCTATCATGGTCTCGCCCAGGCGCGTACTGGTGACACCAGTTTATCAGCCTCTCCTAGCTATGACTCTAGTGTCAGCACTGACAATCTACAGCAAACCATGACCACGCCCGTTTGGTCAGGCATCAGTCCTCACGATGACGGCACTACCCCGCCGCTACGTAGCCTGCAACTGTCATCGGGTAGCACTCATGGCTGGCAGTTTGCCCCACGTCTGGGACAGTCCGTACTGCTTAACCACTGGTACGGTGATATCGACAGTCCGGTGATTAGCCGCGCACTGTTCGACGGTATCGGTATGGGCGATGTCGATGAGAAAGATATCACCACTCGTGATAGCGGACTATCGAATAGACACAACTTGCAAGGGGGATCTTCTCCTAGATGGCATGGTGGTGGCCTCGGTCATTCGCAAATCAATGACGATGATGGACACAGTGGTTGGCTATCGGGTATTGCTCAGTATGGACTTAGTTCTGACTCTGAGGTGACCCTAAGCCTTGATGACACGCCAAACCAGATAGGCTTGCAGTGGTCGGTGAATACGGGCAGCAAAGCCAATGCTGAGACGCCAACCATCACCTCTAGCGCCACCTTTGCCCCTGATGAGCATATATTAGAGCTAGGCATACTGCGGCATCGTTATAGCAATCATCAATCATCAACCAGTGGCCAAGGGGTCAATCTGGCAAGCGATCATGGCCTACAAATCACTGGCAATACAGGCGTCCTGCTCTCCACTTTCGGTATCAGACACACACAAGGCGAGCATGAGTCGGCATGGGTCAATGATGCAGGACAACGTCAACTAAAACTGGGCACTGAGCTGAGCGAGACGCTTCTCGATGCCAAGCAGGCGCAT
>NZ_JBQSXN010000191.1:0-901 GCF_052378235.1 Psychrobacter sp. AOP3-A1-26 | reverse complement strand
AGAAATATAAAAAACAATAAACAGGAGTAAGTATGAAAAGTGTGATGTTCATAGGCTATGGCTCGATGGCGAGGAAAGTCCATGAGATGCTGCCTGACAATATTGTCCTCTCGACAGTATTATCGAGCACCAGAAGCGCCGAGAGTTTAAAGGCTGAAATAGGTGAGTTTATAGAGGTGATTACTTCGGTAGACGATTTGGTAAAAACGCCTGATTTAGCGATTGAGATGTCGGGTCAGAGCGGACTCAAAGAACATGCTATTAAAATCTTGGAACAGGGCATACCACTTGGAATTGTCTCTGTTGGTGCCTTTACTGATGAGACGTTTGCGGTATCGCTCGCTGATGCAGCAGAAAAGCATGGTGTGAAAATCCATATCTTAGCGGGGGCAGTTGCTGGGATTGATGGAATAAATGCTGCGAGTATGGCAGGTCTGAGTGAAGTGATTTATCAAGGTAGAAAGCATCCATCAAGTTGGAAGGGTAGTCACGCTGATCAGCTTATTGACTACGATAATTTAGCGGAGCCTACCGTATTCTTTACGGGTACCGCTAGAGAAGCTGCCGCTTTATTCCCTGCCAACTCAAACGTTGCCGCTACTATTGCGCTGGCAGGCGTTGGCCTCGATGATACAATCGTAGAGTTAATCGCTGATCCAACGCTTGAGCACAACATTCATCATATAACTGCTGAAGGCGTATTCGGTAAGCTTGAGATTAGTATGACGGGATTACCATTGGCCGAAAATCCTAAAACGTCAAGTTTAGCAGCCTTTAGTGCTTTGCGTCTGTGCTGTCAGATTGATCAGGTTATACAAATATAACGCATGATTAAAATGAAAAAAGCTATGGGAACAGCTATCCCTGTACATTGTTTATAGGGGCTGTATAGAATTGGGAG
>NZ_JBQSXN010000190.1:0-905 GCF_052378235.1 Psychrobacter sp. AOP3-A1-26 | reverse complement strand
TTTTATTATTTATAAGTACTTTAACCATTAAAACAACGAAACATTCAAACAATTATAAGGGAATACCATGACCGCAAACAATACCCTAACCGAGACAACGGTTAGCGCACAAAATTTAGCCGCATTTTGCGATGATTATTTATCAGCCGATGCCTTTAAAGACTATGCACCAAATGGCTTACAAGTAGATGGTGGACGCCCTATCCAGCGTATCGTCACTGGTGTGACCGCTAGCGACGCCTTAATTGATGCCGCTATTGCTGACAATGCTGACGCGATTATGGTGCATCATGGTTATTTTTGGAAAGGTGAACCTGCGCCTCTCACTGGCATGAAAGGTCAGCGTATCCGTAAACTCATGCAACATGGCATCTCTATGATCGGCTACCACTTACCGCTTGATGCGCATCCTGTTATTGGCAACAATGCTAAGCTGGCTGAGACTCTGAATATGACCATCACTGGAGCGCTTTATCCTGACGAGTCACGTCCCGTTGGCAATATCGCTACCTGCAAACCACAGAGTACTCAAAGTCTTATCGCCCATATTACCGACGCTCTAGGACGCATACCGTTGCATATTTCTGCTCATTATAATGCATCGGTTCATACTGAATCTGAGCCGGAGAATAATAGACTTATTCAACGGGTCGGTATCTGTACGGGCGGCGCACAAGATATGATCGAACAGGCCGCACTCATGGGCTGTGACGCGTTTATCTCTGGTGAAATATCAGAGCGGACTACCCATATTGCCCGTGAACTGGGTATTGATTACTTTGCCTGTGGTCATCACGCGACCGAACGTGGTGGTATTCAAGCACTGGGTGAATTGATTGCTGCAGAGTTTGGGCTTCCTGTTACCTTTATTGATATAAACAATCCTGTATAAAACAATCAATATA
>NZ_JBQSXN010000189.1:0-916 GCF_052378235.1 Psychrobacter sp. AOP3-A1-26 | reverse complement strand
TATAGTCACTGCACTACAAAAGAGTTATAATTTGGATGAATATCATAAAACAATTTAGATAAGTCATTTTCCATCCAACCTTGGCGTAAAAACTTCACTTGAGCCCATTTTTTCTCGATGGGATTTAAGTCAGGACTATAAGGTGGTAAGAATAGAAGCCTGTGACCATGCCTGTTAAGCAGCTTTTGAACGCGCTTATGAAAGGTCGCATTATCCATAACGATCACACATTTTTTCTTAAGCTTTGGTATCAGCGTGAACTTGCACCAGTGATAGAAAACCTCTTTATTGATGTTGCTCTTTAAGCAATCGAGTGCAAACAGCATTTTGCCATATAGCGCACCAATCACGTTGGTTCGCTCCTTGGCTTGCCAGTTATAACTGCCAATGCAGGGGCTACCAATGGGTGCATAACCACAAGGACGCATCGTTTCACTTTCAAAGCCACTCTCGTCCATATAGACAATAGCAAAGCCTTGAGCAATGTAGTGGTTAAGTTTTTTTAGGTAGTGAGCCCTCTTTAGTGGACAAGCTTTGGGATGCTCAAGTGTCTTTTTTTTTTGCTAACACCAATACGCTTTAAGGCTTTGCTGATGCCTGTTGGGCTACAATTAAAACGCTGTGCTCGCTCATAGTGATAATCGTCAGGGTGGTCTTTGACATCCTGAGCTAGGGCTTCATCCTCTATTTTGTAGGGCTTAATATATCGAGTGGTTTTACTATGAAGACGCTTTTTCCACTTCTGGATAGTCGTTGGACTGATATCATAGAAAACAGCAGCTTCGGCAAAGGTCATGCCCTCATCTAAGCTTTTTAAAACTTGTTTGCGATAATCTAGGGAGTAAGTCATGGTCGTTTATACTGGTAATCGTTTAATTGATTTATTTTATAACATTTTTGTGGTCATCTGACTATA
>NZ_JBQSXN010000188.1:0-945 GCF_052378235.1 Psychrobacter sp. AOP3-A1-26 | reverse complement strand
CTATATTCTTTGGTCAAAGATTCATCATAGTTATTAGGGATTATTTGTCTTATTAACTCTAACTCATCGAAAATATCTAAGCTAATCAGGTAATGACGATTACCAGTAGATGGATCTGTTTGTCTATTTATTCTAATATTCATAAATACATCTGTACCATGTCGCAGTTGCCATATTTGTAAATCACTGAGCTGCATCCATTGCTCAAAGTTCAAAGGGTAGGTGTAATCAAGATTAAAGTCACTTCCACCTTC
This sequence comes from Psychrobacter sp. AOP3-A1-26, assembly GCF_052378235.1. Classification (NCBI taxonomy): domain Bacteria; kingdom Pseudomonadati; phylum Pseudomonadota; class Gammaproteobacteria; order Moraxellales; family Moraxellaceae; genus Psychrobacter; species Psychrobacter sp. AOP3-A1-26. Next base: position 691 of record NZ_JBQSXN010000188.1, on the reverse strand, counting down.
TTTTGTAGCAAATGTAAAGCTGTCTTTAGGGCTTAAACGAGGTTCACTTAAACTTTTAGCATACGTCCAACCCTTATCTTGTAGTTCTTTAAAGAAAGACATCATTTTTTTATAAGCATCTTCGTCTGATATACCGTTGTCTGTCTTATCGAAGAAAAAATCAACTGTAATTTTATTCAACCCTCTCTGCTCGCTAGTTACCTTATCCATGGCTAAAATAGTGACAACTTGGTCAATCTTAAAACTATCATCAGAATAATGGAAAATTGCTTTCCCCATGTTGCTTGTTGAAAAGTCATAACCTTGAAAAGTAACGCCCATAGGTTGAGCGTCCGCTTCTTGAAACGCTTTATACTCAGGGTTGGCATCGTATAACTCTTTAGCAGTCATGTTTAATGAAATTTCTAAAGGTTTATCAGGCATAGTGCTCTCTTTTTTTGCTTGGCAGGCAGTAGCTAAAAAAAAGCTAAAGCAAATGAGAGCAGTGAAGATTTGTTTAAACATAGTACTAAACTTGCCTTAGTTGCTTGAGTGGTTTGGTATGCTATTGCCTTATTCTAAGATTTAGATTTGTACAAAGACAAATCTGTTCTGTTATCAAACTCACATGATGTCAAATCCACCATCGCATATTTTGATTGTTTTTGTTGAACAGTGCATCCCCTATATTTAGTAATCTTAGGACTGTTTA
>NZ_JBQSXN010000187.1:0-971 GCF_052378235.1 Psychrobacter sp. AOP3-A1-26 | reverse complement strand
GACCTCTGCTTTTATGAGCGGCAGTTATTTTACCCTCGTAATAGTCACTACCAGCGGTGGTAATCAGTTGTGGATGGTTAGGATATTTATGATCGATAAGCCAATAACCATAGCCTTCATTATAAGCACCTGTCCAACAACCATGTGCCGCTAACGTATGGCTGTCATCTACTGGTATAAAGTCCCAACCAACCATATCGGACTCATATTCAGACCTCTGTTGATACGCGTCGGTTTTTGGATTAACCAGCTCACAATCTCCCATCACGTCCTTTGAGCCTATTAATTTTTTAGAGTTAATATTTACCCATTTATCAATATTCTTTTGAAAATATGCCAACTTTGAGGAGTCCAACTGCTTGTGCTCTTCCTCCAAATAAACAGGCGCTTTTTTGAGTACCGGTTTTGGTTTGGCGGCTTTATTGGTTTGCCGATTTAAACTATTCTTACTGACAAGGGCTAGTGGCGTACCTACTCGACCTTGCACCTCATCGAGTTTTAGTAGCACGGCAGCCATCCCTAGGTCAGATACTTGCCATTGATGAGTACCGATCTTGAATGCGATTTTGCTGGCTTTCTTAGCGTGATTAATCAGCAGCATGGTCTGAGATTTTGTTAATTGGCTGTTTTTAACTTCTCCATAAAACTTATCATTGAGCCATAGCTCAACTGGATTATTCAGCGCCTCAGTTTCAGTAACCAATCTCTCAGAGGTATTCCAGTCCCACTCATTTAATAGAATCTCTATACTAGGCACTTTTTCACCCGCTTTTAACGTCATCAAAATGCTGCCTCGCCATTTGGCTGAATCAGCACTATAACCCGCTGCTCGGCAAGTCAAGGTGTTATCACAGACCAGTTGCCAGTCATCTTTGACAAAACCATTACTTTCAAATGGCGTACCATAAGAATCTGATGCCAAAGTAGGTAATGAGAGCAAACCGGTCGTAATCAAAGCCATGATTGTTTTC
>NZ_JBQSXN010000186.1:0-984 GCF_052378235.1 Psychrobacter sp. AOP3-A1-26 | reverse complement strand
ATACCCCACTCTCAACTTCGAAAGAGATTGAAAAAAGAAGAGCATCTCACTAATCTATTGTTTTCGACCAAGAACACAATGGAGTCATGAGATGCCCATAGAAGAATTTATCATCAATATCTATTTAATGGTAGAGCAATATTACAAAATAGTTGTCACCGAACCATTGCGAGGTGCAGGTTACGCCCCTAAACTCACTGACCCTGAAATTATTTGCATGGAGCTAGTAGGTGAGTTTTTAAACATGGATCAAGATAAACAAATTTGGCAATACTTTACCCAGCATTGGCAAGCTTGGTTTCCAGCCATAGGCTCGTACCCTAACTTTGCCAAGCACTGCAGCAACCTATGGCAAGTGAAACAACGAATACAGGATAAAGTCAGTGAAGTCGAAGGTTATGATAATATTCATCTGATTGATGGTTTTCCCATACCCGTCTGTCATTATGGACGAGCTTACCGGCATAAGAACTATCAAGACCTAGCTGCTTTTAGTTACTGCGCGGCTAAACAAGAAAAATACTATGGCTTTGAGGGTCACTTGCTGGTTACCTTATCGGGTATGATTAAGGGCTTTACTATAGCGCCTGCTAATGTTGATGAAAGAGAAGTTGCCCCAGATATTACGAGTCATATTCACGGACTACTTGGCGCTGATAAAGGGTATATCAGCCCTAAACTGGCTCAATACTATGACGCTCAAGGGATAGATCTACAAACACCGCTCAGACGCAATATGAAAGAGGACCGATCCAAACCTGTGGTACGACGGTTAATGAAAGCCCGCCGTATCGTTGAAACCGTGATCAGTCAGTTATCAGAACGGTTTAATATACAAAGGGTACGAGCAAAGGACTTATGGCATTTGTCGCATCGATTGATTCGTAAAATTCTGTCACATAATCTGTGCTTTGTACTTAATAAACAACTTGGTAACCCACCTCTTCAGTTTGAATTGCTTATTTCAAGTTGAGAGTGGGGTTA
>NZ_JBQSXN010000185.1:0-985 GCF_052378235.1 Psychrobacter sp. AOP3-A1-26 | reverse complement strand
ATATATAAAAAATAATTTAAGGATAATATTATGAATAACGATGGCCGCGTTACAGACCCTGAAAATCGTGTCATTACTGATGACTACCTTGAAGCAGGTGATAAAGAGCGAATTATTGATGATAACGAACGTCGAGCAACGGGTAGTGATCATACGATCGACAATAGAGTAATCAGACATGAAGAGGACAATATCATAGAAGACCATGATGCTATTGATCGTGGCGCTGTGAAGCACATGACTAAAGAATCGAAAAAAGATTTGAATGCTGACGTGATCACAGGTGAGCCAGGCTCACACCCAGTAGGCACAGGTATAGGCGGTGTAGGCGGTGCAGCGGCAGGTGCGGCTATTGGTACCATGGCAGGCCCATTAGGTACATTAATTGGTGGTGCTATTGGTGCTATCGTTGGCGGCGGCGCAGGTCATGCAGCCGCAGAAGCAATCGATCCGACACGTGAAGAAGCTTACTGGCGTGCAGAGTATGCCAACGCTGATTACTACAAAGAAGGTTACGACTTTGACCGTGATTTACATCCAGCTTATGCAGTAGGGTATGCCAATCGCGCGCGTTATCCTGCAGATGCACGTTTTGAAGACCATGAAGCGGACTTAGAGCGCTCTTGGCATGAAGTGAAAGGTGAGTCACGTATGGAATGGAATGATGCGCGTAGAGCATCACGTGATGCTTGGAACCGTGTATCATGATTTATATAAAAGGTAGATAACGTTGATGGTAGTGTTATATTAATGATATTTAAGTACGACTAACTGTGCACTTCATTTAAGTAATTAAACACTACCAAAGCTTACTACCGCATTACTAGATTTAGTTCGATTGTAGATATCCTTTTTTAACGGTCGAAATAGGTCGAATTTATGCTATTTTGAAGCCTTCAAAGATTTCTTTGAAGGCCTTTTTGCTGTATATTAGTAAGTATGAATATATCTAGTGAAACGATATCTGATTACTGATTCTAATAAC
>NZ_JBQSXN010000184.1:0-985 GCF_052378235.1 Psychrobacter sp. AOP3-A1-26 | reverse complement strand
CTCTTCTGATGTCTTTAGGATAACCAAAGAACACCGTTAAGCCCTCCCAGTTATTGCGCCAAGACTTGATGACATGCGGGTACTCTTTGCCCCATACTTCATCAAAGTGCTCAAGGTTGGCCTCTGCCATCTCAAGCGTATCAGCACCGTAGATGGCCTTTAAATCAGCTGCTACGGCCTTCTTGTCCGTCCAAGGTACGAACTTCATCGAATAGCGCACCATATGCACGATACACAGCTGAACCTGAGCGTTAGGGTAGACCGTATTGATGGCATCAGGGAAGCCTTTTAGGCCGTCTACACAGGCAATAAGAATATCTTGAACCCCGCGGTTTTGTAGCTCAGTGAGAACACCAAGCCAGAACTTGGCGCCTTCATTCTCTGAGAGCCACATGCCAAGCAGCTCTTTTTTACCATCAAGAGCAACGCCTAAGGCCAGATAGATAGCTTTGTTGATGATCTGCTTGTCCTGACGAACTTTGACGACAATGCAGTCTAAGTAGACGATAGGATAGACGCTGCTCAGTGGCCGGTTCTGCCAAGCGGTGATGTCATCCAAGATGTTGTCAGTGACTCTGGAAACCAAGCTGCTTGAGATGTCGACGTCGTAGATGTCCTTGATGGTTTCGACAATCTCAGTAGTGGTTTGACCTTTGGCGTAAAAGCTGATGATTTTGTCATCAAGACCTGAAATACGGGTTTGATGCTTACTGACAAGTACAGGCTCAAAGCTACTGTCGCGGTCTCTGGGGGTGGAGATCTCAAGCTCGCCTGTGTCGCTACGGACTCTCTTTTTAGTGTGCCCATTGCGCTTATTAGGCCTGTCTGCCTTTTCATGCTTGGGGTAGCCGAGATGCTCTTCCATTTCTGCTTCTAGGGCAGTGTCGATGAAGGACTGCATGAGCTGCTTTTGAAAGTCTTTGATGTCATCGAAGCTTTTCATGCTGCTGGCCATTTGCTCAGCCAGTTTCTTGATGTCAGATTG
>NZ_JBQSXN010000183.1:0-989 GCF_052378235.1 Psychrobacter sp. AOP3-A1-26 | reverse complement strand
TTAGTTTATTTTCTCTTCAGCCCATTGTTTTAATACCACCGCTTGATTATGCTCTTCGTCTTTTGCGCTATAAATAAAAGTTACATTGTGCTTTTCAAGCTGGTATTTTACTTTGTCTAGAAACTCATCTTTAAGCTCGTTGTCTTCTAATTCTTTTTTATAGGATTTTTTAAAGTCACTGAACTTGTCTGCGTCATGATCAAAGGACTTCCTCAGTTTATCTGAAGGTGCAATATCTTTTGGCCACCAGCTATAACTTAGGTCTTCTTTTTTTATACCTCTTGGCCATAACCGGTCTACTAATATACAGTATCCGTCATCATTTCCCTTCTCTGTATACGCTCTTCGGATTTTAATTTTTGACATGACTATATAATCCTTGTAGTGATAAACATTAATAGAATATTTGAATGGTTGGCTCGCTAACCTGCCTTATCCATAGATAGTATAAATAATGATACAGGGAAAATCTGATTAAAACGATGAATTGGGCTGCTTTAAGAATGCTATTTCTTCTGCACTAGACACTCGCCTCAGTACCTTATTACGATGTGGATAACGGCCAAAGCGATCGATAATTATTTTATGCTTCATCTCTGAGTTAAAGATTTCTGCATTGGTAAATTGCTCAAATAACCGTTCAGCTTGCTGATGAATAAGCTTCGATTCACTATGCATATAAGGCATCAACAGAAACTTGCGCGCCTCTAAACTGACAAGCTCTTCTAACGCGCCGCTAGCCACAGCCTCCTGCGCCAGCGCTAATGCCATTGCATCTTGAGAAAAAGCGGCTGGAGTATCACGATAAATATTACGTGAAAACTGATCCAATACAATAATTTCTGCTAAGCGCCCCTGCGTACTACTACGCCATGCATAAAATTCGGCAGCGGCGGCTTGCTCGAGTACAGTGGTAAATTGCTCAGTTAATAATCGATCAAAACTTAAATCTTTTTCAAAAAATTTCTGGCTGCCCGCCTCATTAAAAC
>NZ_JBQSXN010000182.1:0-1029 GCF_052378235.1 Psychrobacter sp. AOP3-A1-26 | reverse complement strand
GAGGTCTAATGTCCCTACTAGAGAAAATACAATGGTATTGGGATGCTGATTTTAAAAAAAGATTATAAATCCATATATAGTAATAATTATAATACAATTTGTGGATTTTCCAGGGAGGTAATAAAATGAAAGTAATAAGGTATGATTTGTTAATTTATTTTGTTGTTGGAGCTATGATTGGTTACTATTGTACAGTGTTCTAACAAGTGAGAATAAAAGGTAAATTATCCAATCGAATTTTATAAATAATTATTGCTTAACATTAAGAATTATATAGCCATCATGGAAACACCACTCAATATTTAGATGCATTTCTGTATTTAACATACATTATTAAACCTATTAGATGAAATTAATTATGACTAAAAAAAACCGCGTTATTCTCGTTCATGGTTTGAATCAAGCGCCCTTTATTATGCGACCATTGGCAAAGCGCCTTCAAGCCAAAGGTTATGATACACATCAATACGGCTATCGCAGTAGGCATGATGGTTTGAAAGTTAATAGCGCACGTTTAGATACTTGGCTCAAGGCCAATCATATTCCTGAGCAGCCCATAGATTTGATAGGTCATAGCTTAGGTGGATTAGTTATCAGAGACTTCGTAGCGACTTATCCGCAGTGGCAGATTGGTCGTTGTGTGACTTTAGGTACGCCCCATAACGGTAGTGTTTGGGCGGATTATATTTGGCGATTTATGCCTGCTATAGTGGGACGCTCGTATATAGATGCTTTAGATGGAACTGTTGCGCCTTTGCCAAAAGATATTAAAATTGGGGTCATTGCTGGCGACAAAACTCAAGGTTTAGGTCAAACACTTTTGAGCTATCATAATCGCAAGTTGCGTAAAGCTGATATCGCATTGACTAATAAAGATTTGGCTCATGATGGGACGGTATATGTGACAGAGACCAAGCTTGCTAGCGCTACTGATCATATTATTATGCCTGTCACTCATACGGGTATGCTGATCAAAAAAAACGTCGCTGCTCAAGCGATTTATTTTTTGGAGAATGGAAATTTTAGAAG
>NZ_JBQSXN010000181.1:0-1043 GCF_052378235.1 Psychrobacter sp. AOP3-A1-26 | reverse complement strand
AATTTTTCTTGCTTGCTGTTCGCAGGCGTGACAGAGGCTGCGAAAAATTTACTCCAGTAGCACTCGTATCAGTTTTAAAGTGAATCAGCTATATGTATATTTAGTACGTTTATTTCAAAGTATTTTGCGACAGCAGCAAAGCAAGCAATCAAGTTAAAATAAAGAATTTTTACTATTTTTTTGGTTTGGTTCCTATACAATAATTTTGTGTATGTTAAATACAACAATATTTGCCATAGCAGACGACTGAGCTTAAAAGATAAGCTGGTATGAAAAGCAGGCTGCTAGAGCAATTCATAATTTTAATCATTTTTATAAAAAAGGACTCTTTATGCCTAACAGTAACCGCCCAAAAACTGGTCAAGAAGCACTGGCACTGCTCAAAGAAGGCAATGTACGTTACATTGATAGTTTGACCAGTACTGATCCCTGTATGCAAAAGCGCCCAGAACTCATCAATGATCAAGATCCTATCGCCATTATTTTGGGCTGCTCGGATGCACGCGTCCCCGTTGAGATTGTATTTGACCAAGGCTTGGGTGATTTATTCGTCATCCGAGTGGCGGGTAATGTGGTGGCGCCATCACAGATTGGCTCGATTGAGTTTGCGGCCGAAAAATTTGGCACTAAGCTGGTGGTGGTGTTGGGTCATTCACATTGCGGCGCGGTCACCGCTTGCGTGGAGACGCTTATTAATCCGGAGCAAAACTACTCTCCCAATTTGCAGTCCATCGTTGACCGTATCCGCCCAAGCGTTTATAACTTGCATGAGCTTGCCACCGCTAATGGTCAAGACGTCGATGCAGATGAGTTGGTCGACCGCTCTATCCGTGCCAACGTGCGCATGTCAGTTAGCCAGCTTAAGCATGGCTCGCGCGCGCTAGAGGATTTAACCAATAGTGGACAATTGCTGGTGGTGGGCGCGGAGTATAATTTAGAGACGGGTACGGTACGCTTTTTAGACAGCTAATCAGTATTGTAGACAGGGCATACCAAGTGTGCTCTTACAAAACCTTATCAACCCTTGCATCGTTTTTTTATTA
>NZ_JBQSXN010000180.1:0-1053 GCF_052378235.1 Psychrobacter sp. AOP3-A1-26 | reverse complement strand
GGTATTGCAACAGATAACGTTCCTTCTTTTTTCTTAGTTGCGCCATTTTTTTCTTTGATATTAATAGCGTAAGCAACGCCTCGTAGCAGCTTGTCACGCTCAGCTTTGGTTAAGTTCTCATCAATTTTTACATTAAAGGCTGCGATACCATTCGTATCAGTGGTTTTGTTATTACCACCGATAATGGCAATGCCTTTGATATCGGCAATACCCATGCCAACAGTCACATCTTTTACACGCGCGCCGTCGGTATTTTTGACAATAACATTAAACTTAGCTGTATCACCGTAGGGATTCAGCTTATTATTAGAGACAGAAGTGGTTTGTAGATTATTTTCTATATTAAGCTTACTAACTATTGCCGCTTGTCCACCATCACCACTGCCTTCTTTACTAACACGAACGGTTGTGACCTGAGTAATTTCTGAGCCATCTGAGGACTGTTTGGCGACTGCTTTTAATCCAAAACCATTTTCGATCAAGTCCGCTTTTTGTTCCTCATCGAGTACTAATGGGTTGAGCTTAAGCTCGTAGGTAGCCTCACCTTTGTCATCAGTACTCTGAACACTAGCGCCCTGAATAGTCACCCCAGTATTAGTAGAATCATCAACACTCAAGCTCACCGACCTGTTAATCGCCGCACCACCTGATTTTGCCACTGCTTTGACGGTGACATTAAATGTAACAGGCTCATCGGTCAGCTTGATATTGGTTGGATCGGTATAAAGTTTTTGTAGGCTAAAATCTTCTGCAGGTGTCTGTTCGCCACCATTATCGTTACCGCCGTTATTATTGCCACCATTATCGTTACCGCCTGTGCCGGTACCTGGTTGTACGCCCAAATCAGGTTCAGGGGCGATAGAATCGACTGTATCACCATCCCCTCCACCACAACCTGCTAATGCTAGCGCCAAAGTCAAAGAAGTGAGCTGAAATAACTTAGAAGGAAGAGATAGTGAGCTGTAGGACATGTGTTGAACTCCGCGTCGGCAGTAATTTATTCGAGTAAATAAGCAAAAATCATTACACAGAATCATAGTAGATTGGTAATGA
>NZ_JBQSXN010000179.1:0-1088 GCF_052378235.1 Psychrobacter sp. AOP3-A1-26 | reverse complement strand
TATAGAATCAGCAAGTTGGTTAAGTAAAATTTTACCAGCAGTTTTCGCAGGGTTGTTGTTTACGAAAAGACCTGCTGGAGGCAGAACATCATCTGGAATACCTATAAATAGTATTTGGGGAGTGTCAGCAAAAGCAGAATTAGAAGCAGTTGTAAAACCTGCTCCTCGAAAGATAGATGGTGCTAATTGGGTGTTATTTGCAGAAGCAATGGGTAGCGTTGATCAAATAAAAAGGAAAATGGTTGAAGAGGATGCTTATCGAGCTATTTTAGAATTAGAATCTGATGGTTATTCTAAACACAATAATGAAATAAAATTTTTTAAAGCTATTGCTGAAGGATGTATGCCATGAAATATATTAAATTATTATTAATATGGAGTATGACATTGTTATGCATCTCGTGTTCACAGTTCACAGGTGCTAGTGAGCACTCTGTAGCTCTAGATAGAGCAGTTCAAACTATGAATGATGCAGTAGATTTGTGTGAAGAAGATGAAAACTCTATTAAAGATCCTGAACTAGACGATTTACAAGCTATGAGCAAATTTTCTGAAAATACTATCAATGCTTATATAATATATCGTAGTAATATAAATGACCAGATTTGTCTGATACAAAATGGTGCTACACCCAGAGAATATATTTCGGCTGTAGCTTTAGATAGTGATACAGACTACTTTACACGCAGAAAGGCAGAGCACTTATTCACAACCCTATTGCCTTATGATTTTATAGATAATATCAATTACATTAACAACCTACCCAACGAAGAAAGAAAGAAACTTCAGCAAATAGACTATCTAAACAGTAGTTTCAACTTGCTCGTTACAACAAGAGCACTGAGAGCATATAAAAAGAATATAATAAAATAATTTATTAAACTTAATAGATCTCTTGCATAAGTCATTGCTAGCCTTTAATACTCTGTTAGCGGAGGTCAATAAAACGGTACTTTTGCAAGAGGTCTATTATACTTGGCAAATAGGTATTGCACCTAATAACCCAAATTCACGTATTTCATTTGCAAGGTATCAGTGGTATCTAATGCAAAAAGATCCAAGTGTCTACGAACTATAAGAGGTCTATA
>NZ_JBQSXN010000178.1:0-1159 GCF_052378235.1 Psychrobacter sp. AOP3-A1-26 | reverse complement strand
AAAAAACGAATGAGCTGTTTTTGTGCGCTATTAATATAGTGCGACAGTCATAAATAACAGCTTTTTATTTATAAAGCAGCTTTACTCAGATGCTTTATTCAATGGCATTTAGCACCTCTAATATTTGTTGGTGAATGATTTGCCACCACCAAATAAAGCCAACGCCAATAAGTAGTATGATAACCCATGGCAGCAGTTGCCAAATAAGCGCAGGTTTTGATGGGGCTTTTTGTTCGCTAAGAACAGAATGACTAGAGTTTATATAGGTGGTTTGGTATTTAGGTTGATGTTGATCAATGGATTGATTGATGTACTGATTTTGGTTTTGAGACAAATAACCACTCTGATGCATCGCTGTATTTTGCATAACAGCGGCCATACGCTGACGGTAGGCAATAGCAAAAGCCAGGGCAATGATGAGACCAGTAGCTGCCCCGCCAATATGGCCCGCGTTATCGATACCAGGTACGGCAAAACCATACACAAGGTTGATACCCATAATAAATACAAGGCTTTTAAGGTTGAGCACCATGCCATTGACCGATATCTTAAACAGTGCGGCTATTAATAACGCCGCGCCGATACCCATTATACCACCAGATGCCCCCGCTGATATACCGGGTTGCCCTGTACCATCCAAAATACCTTGCCACGTGACATAATTGTTGAGTAAGTTGCCACCGATTGCCGCCAGTAAAAACAACGCCAAAAACTTTACTGAGCCAAACATCGGCTCGGCGATTTGCCCAAAGAAGTACATGGCAAACCCATTAAATAACAGATGCATCAAACCAATATGTAAAAAGGCGCTACTGACTAAGCGCCACGGCTCGTTATCCATGGTATAAGGCAAGGCATTGGCACCCCATTTTAGTAGGGCTTGAGTCGATGGGTTATTGGCATCGACGCCTGTCAGCACTTGCAGGATAAATAGTCCAATAAAGCTGGCTAATAGCAAGGTGGTAACGGGCGCGGTCTTTAATAATTGTTGAATGGGCATAAAAGCGAGCTATCAATGAAAAAGTATCGGTAGAGTATAAAGGCTATGGTTAGGGTGTGTCATCTATAGTTGAGCTACTTTCAAATTAATTCCAGTAGCGCGCTATAATATTTGAATGTTTAACAGACCCTAACTGTATAAGTCTGTTATGATTATTTA
>NZ_JBQSXN010000177.1:0-1206 GCF_052378235.1 Psychrobacter sp. AOP3-A1-26 | reverse complement strand
TAAACTAATAAATACGGCTTTCTGTTTCCATTATAAAAAACCCGAAGCCAATAGTTATGAATGGCTTCGGGTTTTAGCTTGAGACTATAATATATCTGTTCTTGCGAGCGTCAATCAGTGACTTAACGCTAGGCTTACTTCTGCTCAGCGTCCGCCTCATCCATATCTTTTTGACCAATTACGTCTAAATCCTCTAAACACAATTTATCGTATTTTTTCTTACAGAACTCTGGGTCAATCTTGCACATTGCTGTTTGCAGCTGATCGAGACGATTTTCTGATTGCTGAATATGCTCGAGCATTTTAGCAAAAGCTTCAGCAACAGGGTCGTTTGAAGAAGGGTCAATACCATAAGCCTGAAACGCCGTCGCCCGTACTGTGCTTTGGCTTGAGTCTTTATCCTGCTGGTTATCAGTTGTCCCTGCTTGTGCAACTTTTTCTTGTTGCTTGGTATCTTGCACCTTAGTGGTCAATGGGTTGCCTTTTTCATCGTGATGATCAGAAATCATCCGAGCGGCACTGCCTACCATGGTGGCACCAGCTGGTACAGGTTTTACCACCACGGCATTTGAGCCAATTTTAGCGCCTTTACCTACAGTGAAAGGGCCTAATACTTTGGCACCTGCACCAACGATGACCCCGTCTTCCAAAGTTGGATGACGTTTGCCATTGTTCCAAGAGACACCGCCAAGGGTGACGCCATGGTATAAAGTGACATCGTTGCCAATCTCAGCAGTTTCACCAATGACCACACCAACGCCATGGTCAATAAAAAAGCGTTTACCGATTGTGGCAGCAGGATGAATCTCAATACCAGTGATGATGCGTGAACCATAAGAGATCACACGCGCTGCAAGTTTCTGCTCATTTTGCCACAGACAATGGGCACCGCGATGCAAGATAAGAGCGTGGATGCCAGGATAAGTTAAGACAACTTCTAAGCTATTACGCGCTGCAGGATCGCGATTAAAGACCGCGTCGATATCTTCTTTTAAGTCTTTTTTAATGCTAGCAAGCGATTTGAACAAGGCGGTTGGCAATGACATAAAGCATCCTATCGTGTTTTTAATTACAATCTCTTTAGTTATAGCAGCTTTGCCTCATAAAATATAGCGATGAGTGATAAATAAGAGCAGATGGCAAAGTTATATGAACTTCTTACTTACAGGTAATCGTTTCCGAATTAGCTGTTGCTGGTAATATATT
>NZ_JBQSXN010000176.1:0-1234 GCF_052378235.1 Psychrobacter sp. AOP3-A1-26 | reverse complement strand
GGGTTTAAAACGCCCAATCAGGTGTTGTATAATATAATTTAGCGTTGCACTTGGTGTGTTAATCTAAGTAAGATAAAACACTTACACTCGTTCCTTTATTATTCTGATTTTTAGAAATGATCTGACATACAATGCTGTGTTGATGCTTTAGGTGTTTTGTCTTTTTATTGGCCACGAAAGATTGTAAGTAATAGGCATGGTTAGTTATAAATGACAGGCACAAAAAAAGAGAGCATAGGCTCTCTTTTTTTTACTACAGTGTACTTATTGTATGAACAATAAAATTACTGAGCTTCTTCTTCAACGACAACAACGTCGTCAGCTGCATCAACAGCAGGTGTTTCGCTAGCTACGTCAACGCTAGTAGTGTCGCCGTCTACAGGAACTTCAGCGTCGATTTCGTCAGTAGCAGTAGCAACTTGTGCATCAGCGATGTCAGCTTCAGCGTCAGCAACAGCAGCTTCTGCATCAGCAGGAACAACTTCGCCTTCAGCAGCAGCGTCGTCTAGATTTTCTTGTGCGTCTTGCACTTCTTCTTGTGCGTCAGATAAATCTTCAGCAGCGTTTTCTTTGTTGCTGTCACAGGCAGTTAGGCCCATAGATGCAGTCATGATACCAGCTAGAGCAAGTAATTTAAGATTCATAATGTTTTCTCCAGAAAAATGAAATGAGCAGTAGCAGCAACAAAGGTTGAAATCCGATTCATCTCAGAAGTCAACTAGTCTCAGTTACAGCTACTCAGCTTCCACGCATTCTATATGTTTTCATTCTAAATGGAAATAGGCCGTACAATTAAGTAACAATAAAACTCTACCTAAGGTTTTAACTGCTTTAGTTATTATAACTATTAATACAAGATTTCAAATTAATCGACGTATAATCAATAATATCCGTCTATTCTGAAAGGCTTTTCTAAGCCTACATTTTGTGCTAATTTTTGCTAATTTACTGTGTCTTGTGGGCGAAATGACTGGTTAATTGGCCAACCAATATGATGCTAGGGCATGTCCTAGTAGAAATAAACTATTAGAAAAAAACAAGCTATTAGGAAGGACGCTATTTGGAAAGACGCTATTAGCATCGGTGAACACAGTATAATTTATGAGAGCTTGTCTTTAATAAACTTGGTAAAAGCGTTAAATCAAAGGATTGAACTAAAAGTTATAAAACCATTAATACCAATAACAATCAACACAAATCATAGTATTGATCGTATATTTGAGGAATAAAATTA
>NZ_JBQSXN010000175.1:0-1275 GCF_052378235.1 Psychrobacter sp. AOP3-A1-26 | reverse complement strand
TAAATAAACTATATAATGATAAATGTGGAATAAATAATGCCATAAAAAAGCAGCCTTATATTAGCTATAAGGCTGCTTTTTTTACCGAAGAAACAAAAAGTATTATCACGCTTTAATAACGCGGTGGCACATACATATCATCTGGAATAGGCTCGCGATAATACTCATCATCACGCTTGCGATCGGGTAGCTCAACCTCGTCACGTGGCACTTCTTTATAGGGGATTTGTTCGAGTAGATGGGCTATGCAGTTTAGCCTTGCGCGTTTTTTATTGTTGCCCTCAACGACCCACCAAGGCGCTTCAGGTATATGGGTACGCTCAAACATGGTCTCTTTTGCCTTGGTATAATCCTCCCAGCGTCGTCGCGACTGTAAGTCCATCGCAGACAGCTTCCATTGCTTCAGTGGGTCATGAATTCGGCTCATAAAGCGCGAATGCTGCTCATCGTCGGTGATTGAAAACCAGTACTTCACTAAGCGAATACCCGAGCGTACCAACATACGCTCAAACGCAGGTACCGACTGAAAAAACTCCTCGTACTGGGCATCGGTACAAAAGCCCATAACTCGCTCGACGCCCACGCGGTTATACCAGCTACGGTCAAACAACACAATCTCACCAGCGGCTGGTAAATGCGCCACGTAACGCTGAAAGTACCATTGTGACTGTTCGCGCTCGGTAGGCGCAGGTAGGGCAGCCACTCGACAAACACGCGGATTTAAACGCTGGGTGATACGTTTGATAGCGCCGCCTTTGCCTGCAGAATCACGGCCTTCGAATATCACTACAATGCGCTCACCGCGTGCAACCACCCAGTCTTGTAATTTGATGAGTTCTCGCTGAAGCCGTACCAGCTCTTGAAAATACATCTGGCGATCCAGTCTTTCTTTTTCGCTCATCTCTCGACCATCAAAGCGAAAATCACGCACGTAATCGTCTATTTCATTTTCTAGCTCTTCATCATAAGTGTCGATAAGGTCTTCATACATCTTGCGTCGCAGTTCATCGTTAAATAGCTCTTTGTTCATACCTGCTATAAAACTGTCTTGTTCAGGCGGGTTAAACTCATGGCGTTCTTCTGAGGTTAAGGGTTTTGGATCAATGGCCGAGGGTCTGTTACCCATAAAAACTCCTTATAACTATTTTTTGGTTTTTATTGTTTGTCTCCTTACTTTAACATATCTACCCGTAAGGCTAAGCGTTGGCTGCGTTCTATTATTGTGCTGCTTTGACTTCCTCCCCACCCTAAAAGTGAAGGGGATTCCTACTAAAG
>NZ_JBQSXN010000174.1:0-1277 GCF_052378235.1 Psychrobacter sp. AOP3-A1-26 | reverse complement strand
TGAGCTATGCTGAAGAAACCGTAGAGATAAACTTGGTAAACTAACGACTCGATGAGGAGTTTACCATGACCAAGAAGATCAGAACTTATAGCACCCAATTTAAAGCAGAAGCCGTTAAGAAGATAGCAGACAATAACGGCAACATCTCAGCGACCGCAAAGCAGCTTGGCATAGCGATGCAAACGTTATCTAATTGGAACAATAAAGCCAATCAAGGCAAACTTGTCGGCACAGAACAATATGATCCTGAGCTTATGGCAGCTATTCAGGAAATAAAGCAGCTCAAGCGGCAGCTTAAAGTGGCTGAAGAGGAACGAGAGATCCTAAAAAAGGCCACGGCGTACTTTGCGAAAAACAGTTAGTGAAGTACGCCTTTATAAAAACTAATAGACAGGCCTTTAGTATCGTCTCTATGTGCCGTGTATTAAGGGTTAAGCCATCAAGCTATTACGACTGGATAAATCGCGATATCAGCGACCAACAGATACATCGTAACCAGTCTGAGCTACTGGTTAGAGCCGCTCACAGTGAAACTCGTGAGCGCTATGGTGTTGAGCGACTGCATGCAAAGCTAATAGAGCAAGGCCATGACATTAGCTTGTACATGGTCAGACGTATCAAAGAAGAACATGGCATCAAATGCCGTCGCCACAAACGCTTTAAGGTCACCACGGACTCAAACCATAATAAAATGGTTTATCCAAACGTGCTCGATCAGCAGTTTGATGCTAAGCGTCCTAATGAGTCTTGGGTCAGTGATATCACCTATATCTGGACAAGCGAGGGTTGGCTATACTTAGCAGGAGTAAAAGATTTATACACCAAAGAGCTGGTCGGCTACGCCATTAATAAGCGCATGACAGCAGATTTAGTATGCCGTGCACTCAATATGGCAATCAAGAATAAACGACCAAGCCAAGGGCTAATTGTGCATTCTGATAGAGGCAGTCAGTACTGTAGCCACGCTTATCACAAGATCATCAAGCAGCATCAGTTTAAAGGCTCAATGAGTGCTAAAGGCAACTGCTTTGACAACGCACCCATAGAAAGCTTCTGGGGCATATTAAAGAACGAGCTTGTATATCACCAAGACTATAAAACAAGATTTGCAGCCATCAGAGATATTATTGGATATATTGAGTTGTATTATAATCAGACTAGGATTCAAAAGAGCTTGGGCTATAAATCGCCAAGACAGGTGTGGTTTGACTTTTATCGTCAGGCTGCGTAATTAAAATCTCCCAAGTTTGGTTCTACGGATTTGACGGCAGGGGTCA
>NZ_JBQSXN010000173.1:0-1278 GCF_052378235.1 Psychrobacter sp. AOP3-A1-26 | reverse complement strand
ATATATAAAATTTATACTTTTGACAATTATACACGTATAAAATTTATACCTATATAATTGTTTCAAACTACCGCAGCTCATTTTGTATTTTGTAAAGAGCTATATTCTAAGGATTGATTACTTAAAGAATGCTATGGTCTCTCTTGAAAATGTTACTGCTAAATAAGGCAGCACGGTTATATATAGAAGAGAGGGTTAATGTATATTGCTTTTAAAAAAATGAAGGATAACAGAGTTTTAGAATCAACGGTCTATAACATCAAGCCCTAATCTCATCCAGCGAATGGCTTGTTCTTGATGATCGGTTAACGCGCTCCAAAGAGCATCTTCACTAATGATGGAATACCTATTATCTGCGCATTCAACCATCATGTTGCTTTCATGATCGTCTCTCCATTGCGCGCTTTGATAGTAAGTTTGCAGCTCAGACATTAATGTACTGGCTTCTGCCCATTTTTCCTGAGCATCTTCTATCTGTTCATGTAGCTCATACCAACGCTCATACTTTTTTTGCAGCGCTTGTGCATCAAAAACTTCCATTATATTTCTCCAGTTTATAATTATAAAAAACCAATGAAACCGCTCAGATATATTCATAGCAGCTTCATTGGTTATAGTGTATTCAAAGCTAATATATTAGCCAAATACTTTCATACGCGCGTCAGCAGGCTGAAACTCTTTGTCACCTGCTGGCTGCTCAATAGCACCGAATACCATCTGCGCGTTGAGTTCCCAATCATCAGCAATATTCCATTCATCAGCGACTCTTTGGTCGATGACAGGATTATAATGCTGCAAGTTGGCACCGACATCGATGCTTGCCAATGCCGTCCAAATCACATATTGATGCATAGCACTGGTTTGATGTGCCCAGATTGGGAATTTATCCGCATACAAAGGGGCTGCTTCTTGCATGTTTCTAACCACGCCTTTGTCCTCAAAGAACATAATCGTACCAGCACCCGCTCTAAATCCTGCGATTTTATCTTTAGTGCCTTGGAACTTCTCGTCATCATTGACGATAACTTTGAGCGTCTCTTCAGTGATGTCCCATAATTTTTTATGATCGTCACCAAATAAAACCACGAGACGCGCGGATTGTGAGTTAAAAGCGGACGGCGTATGCAAGACTGCATGTTCAATCAGCTTAACCACTTCATCGTTAGAAACAGGTAGCTGATCGCTTAGGGTGTAGATAGAACGGCGCTTTTCAGCTAGTTGTTGAAAGTCTTTTAAATTTGACATGGCTGTATTTGACATAGTTTTCTCCGTTGGGTT
>NZ_JBQSXN010000172.1:0-1316 GCF_052378235.1 Psychrobacter sp. AOP3-A1-26 | reverse complement strand
GTTTAATTAAAATAGATTTACTGTTATGGCTCGTATCACTAACCCACTGACCAATACAGAGGTCGCCAAAGCCAAACCTAAAGATAAGCCATATCGCTTGTATGATGGGTCCGGCTTAATCCTTAATATCGCCAAGTCCGGTACCAAGACTTGGTACTATCAATATAGCCGACCTTATACCGGTGTGAGTGATATGTTTAAGTTGGGGCGGTATCCTGCTTTGACTTTGGCTGACGCGCTGATTGTGAGCGATTGTTAGAAACTAATATTGATCCAAAGACCAATGAGCAATGAGCAATGAGCAAGATAAGGTTCTTGAATTGCTTAGCAGTAAGGTTTCAAACTAAGATTTAAAAATTTATTGAGCCATATACTATTTACTAAAAAGGCTAAATGACTATCCTACAGAGATAGTTTTGTCTACATAGTACTCTATCATTGATGGCTATGGTGAGGTCTGTAACAGTACATAGCAGGCTACTACTTGACAGGATCATAAAAATGAAAATCGCTTTATTAACTGCACTAGTTATCCTTATTTCTAGTGTGGCTCATGCCGAATCAGAGATAGATGAGACGTTAAAGTCCATGGATATTATCGATGAAAACTACGTGTACATAAATACTGCGTTAGCAGCTGACTTTTTTCGCTTCTTAAATGACGAGCAAGCTCAATCGTCACCAAAAAGCACAAACAAATCCATCAAAATTGAAAGCGTTGAAATGACACCTTATTTTGGTCATACGAGTACAACTTATACAGTGCCTCTCACTGCCAATGAAAAAAGTCAACTCATACAAGACTTGTCTTCAGTAGAAATGTTGCAAAATTTCTGTGTGGCAACTTTCATACCTTACAAGTATATGGCAGCGAATAACGTTACATTTTCTTATCTATACTACGATCAAGACGGCCAACCACTGACTAGCATAATTATGAACAATGATACCTGCCATGATGCATTAAACCAATAACACTATAAATATCAATCATAGACTCAATTCAAGGAAACACCCTGACATGGCTGCAACCAATACCACACCTATCAGTCAATCTGAGATTAACAAAGCCGTTTGGGATGCCTGCGATACTTTTCGCGGTGTGATCAGCGCCGATACCTATAAAGACTTTATTTTGACCATGCTATTTTTGAAGTATTTGTCTGATATGTATAGAGATGAGTACAACACGCTAATGGCGGAATATGGCGATGCGGATTTGGTCAAAGAGCTGATGTCGAACCAGCGCTTTGTGTTGCCAGATGGGGCGAGCTTTTGGGATTTATACGAGCTACGTCACCAGCCAGGCAACGGTC
>NZ_JBQSXN010000171.1:0-1525 GCF_052378235.1 Psychrobacter sp. AOP3-A1-26 | reverse complement strand
TGATGTTGAGAGTGGGGTGTTTTAACTATGTTTTAATAGTGATAGGCAGCATAGCGACATTTTGGCAGGGTTCTTACAAGCTATCTTAATGGCGCTTGCCTTGATTGCGTCTGCATATTCTATGCTGTCACTGGCTAAATTACCAATTAGCATAAGTAAACGGCGATTCATAACATTTGGTAACTGATATTTGTCGTCACTGTTGCTATAATAAGCGGCAAGTTACAGTGAATTATATCTTATAGCTTGTGAACTTAAAGTTAACAATACTTTTAAATGCCAATAACGACTTTTAAGTCAGTAACTTGGTGTTTAACGGTATGACAACGATTGAGTTTTGCCTGCTTAAGATGGTTTTATAATTTAGTACTTTTTTAGGTTTACAGCAATATGTTAAGCATATTGAGTCACAGATTTAACTAACAATAAACTAAGCCAATTTAGTCCAATAATTTATAGCATTGCTTTTACGCTATACCTAATACTAATGGCTAAACCAGCAAGGATAAAATAACTATGTCAAATATTACTTTACCAGACCTACCATATGCAAAAGACGCGCTTGAGCCACATATCAGTGCTGAGACGCTAGAATACCATCATGACAAGCATCATGCCGCTTATGTAAACAAGCTAAATGACTTGCTACCTGGTTCTGGTCTAGAAGACAAAACATTGCCAGAAATCATCGTTGCAGCGTCGAAAGATGACAACAAAAAAACGATGTTTAACCAAGCAGCCCAAGTATGGAATCACACTTTCTATTGGAACTGCATGACGCCAGAAAACGGCGGCGGCGAACCTACTGGTGACTTGAAAGCTAAAATCGAAGAAGATTTCGGTAGCTATGATAAGTTCCGTGAAGAGTTCAAAAACGCAGCGACTTCACAGTTTGGTTCAGGTTGGGCATGGCTAGTTGCTGATAAAGTCGGTGGCAAACTATCAATCGCGAAAACTGGTAACGCTGATAACCCATTAGCACACGACCAAGTCGCGGTATTGACTTGTGACGTATGGGAACATGCTTACTATATCGATTATCGCAACCGTCGTCCTGATTACGTCGACACCTTCCTAGACAAGCTAGTAAACTGGGACTACGCAAACGCTAAATATAAAGGTCAAGATGCTGGTGTTGAAGAGTAATCTTTAACTTCTAAGTATTTGATTTACTTTATAAGTAGAAAAAAAGGACGCTGAGAGGCGTCCTTTTTTTGGTTTAAATTTTTTGATAAATTATAATTATCTAAATTTATAATGTTGACGGAATGCACTTCATCTTTCAATCTAAGAATCAATAATAAGATAAGAAAATATCCTTATAAAGCATAAATGAGACTGTTGCTTCAATCACGTATAAAAAGCTAACTAGCACTACTAATGACATAATGATATTGAATACAAACATGATTTTGCTATAAGATTTATTTAAAAAAGAGAATAACGTTACAATTAACATTATTAGAAAATACAGCGTTGTCTCTGCTGAGCCTAAAATATTAATAATGCTAAAGTATCTATTTAC
>NZ_JBQSXN010000170.1:0-1634 GCF_052378235.1 Psychrobacter sp. AOP3-A1-26 | reverse complement strand
AGATATTAATGTTATCTATCAAGCACTTGCAGGTTGCATGCCTGCTACCAATTGCTTACCACATTTAATAATTAGCCGCTGCATCACATGCATTCGATATTCACGACTGGCTCTTACATCCGTCATTGGCGACACATCCATCGACAGCATTTGTGCGGCTGTCTCAAAGCTGGCAACATCCACGGACTGTCCAATTAAAGCTTGCTGACAACTCTCAGCCAATAAAGGTATCGCCGCCATACCGCCAAGCCCAAGATTTGCTTGCTCAATGGTCTTACCATCTGCTGACAAATCGATTCTCGCAGCCAACAAGCAGGCAGAAATATCATCTTCGTAACGCTTACTAATCTTATGGATATATAGATGCTGATTGTCTTGCATCAGTGGAATATGTATGTCGACTACATAGCTTCCTGCACGCAGCTTGGTCTTTTTATAATCTAGGAAAAATGCGGATAAAGAAATGGTTTCGTCAGTGTAAGAAGCCTGACTATGATTATTGTCATTGCTATCACTAGCACAATGACGCAAATAAACCTGCGCATCTAATGCCAATAAAATAGGCGGCAAATCTCCAATCGGTGAGGCATTGGCAATATTTCCACCGATAGTACCCATATTGCGAATTTGCGGAGAGGCAATACGCTCGAATATCGCAGCAAACTCAGGAAAGTACTGCTCAAGCACAGGCAGCATTTGCTGATAGCTCATGCCAGCGCCCAGCACTAACGATTGGGTTGGTACTTGCTCAGTCTTTTTATCGCCATCTGTTGGCTCATCAGAACCAGTCAGTGACCAAGACTTAAGCTCCTCGATAGCAGACAGCTGAACAATCACCTCATGGTCAACCATATGTTGAGTCACGCTTAACCCTAAGTCTGTTCCGCCGGCCCAAATAGTCGCTGTCGGGTTGGCTGCTAGGACTTGATTTAGCGCATCGATTGACGTCGGCATAAATAGCTTGCGCGACTCTTGAGTAAGGACAGGCTTGATAGCACTTAGTTTCGTTGAGGCAGTATTTTTGCTACTAGCCATTGCATCCGTGGCTAGATTGATGGTGAAATCTTTAGCGGCGGTTTGGTCTGCATCGCGCTGCTGACCAATACCTTCCATCGCCAAACCTGCGTCGATGATAGGACGATAACCCGTACAACGGCATAGATTCCCTGAGATGGAGGCAACAATGTCATCGTAGTCTAGGTCATCAGTGGTCGTGTCTTGGTTTTTTTGCAAGCGCTGGTTTTCATAAACGCTGGCCAACGACATGACAAAACCCGGCGTACAAAAACCGCACTGCGAGCCATGGCAATCGACCATTGCTTGCTGTGCTGGATGTAATAAAGCACGCTCTGGGTGATGTTCAGGATTATCCGCCAGATAAGCGGCGGTCATAAGATGATGACCATCCATGAGTGACAATAAAGTAATGCAAGAGTTTAGGGTATAAAAAGGAGTGGCACTAGCCTGTTCTATATCATCAATAGGTAGTCGCTGAGCCATAACCGTACAGGCGCCGCAGTCACCACTAGCACAGCCTTCTTTGGTATCAGTCTGTCGTTCGTGCAAGCGCAGATACTCAAGAACCGTGGTATTAGGGTTAAGGTGGGTCAGCTCATGGAGCTTCCCGTTTAGAT
>NZ_JBQSXN010000169.1:0-1641 GCF_052378235.1 Psychrobacter sp. AOP3-A1-26 | reverse complement strand
GGCTGTGTTTTAATAATGTGTTGATTAATTTAATGATAGAATAATGGTGTTATAGTAGTTTTGATTTAAGCAAACAAAAGGAATTAAGTATATGGTAGTAGATATCACTAACCCCGAATTAGTAGACAAAGATGAATTTCTACATAATGTACTACAAGCCATAGAGAATTTCTATTGCAATTTATACTACGCTATTGCTGATAGAAGTGTATTGATATTGATATTGATATTCAATCTAAGCGATAGTAAGTATGCTGATGAGATTGAGATATACATAAACCTACACGCTCCAACTGCTAGTTCCCAAGCGGTCAAACGTACTGATATCAAAGACCTTGACTGCATGACCTACGCATACCATGACGCTGATGGATGGGAGCGTGGGAGCGCAATTAAAGTTAAAGAACTAAGTATGGACGATATTTTTAACCTAATGGAAAAAGTATATGCTAGACGACTAAAGGATGGTGAGGTCTGCCATGCCGAAGTAGCTTAACTAGCTTTATCTAAATAAAAAGATAGAGTACAGCCCAACAGCCTTAATGGTTAGACAGGTACAGCAGGACGACTAGACAAATCAGCAGTCTTGCTTGTGCATAGCGTGTTACGAATAAAATCTAGCAGTACGGACTCTTTACTCTCTGATGACCCTTTAGCAAAATTAACAAAGTTATGATACACAAGGTAGTTGTTCAAATACTTAGTAGCCACACCCTTAAAGCGGTGCGTTATCAGGTCTTTAAGCCTACTGTGGTAGTTATTGACCATTTGGATATTGAATAAGCCATTACTGCGTTTCTTAGTAGCAATACGGATGTGATTTAGCTCCATATCCAGTGATAGTTTTTGATAAGGACGCAGCGAGTCAGTAACAAATACTGAGTTTTTTGAGATATTGCCATCTAATACTTTCTGCAAGTCTTTTAATGATGGTTTGCCTAGGTTTGATATCTTAGCAACGGATAGACCATCTAAGTTGACGGCACAAGGAACGCAAACCTTTTCTGTTGATAAGCCACGCTTACTCGCCTTAGTTCCTCGCTTATAGGCTATACGTGGCAATTTAAAAGACTTGTGATTACCCTTATATGATATTGCGGTAAATGTTTCGTCAGCTTGCACGACACCATCAAGCTCAACGTCAGTCATCATATTTTGTAGCGCATCAAGTATCTTGTGTCGCCATGCAAAGGCGGTAGCCAAATTGATATCACATATTTTGGCGCATTTGCGTAAGGGGTACTTCTCAATCATACAGTGGATATACTTTTCCCAAACCTCAATGCCTTTTTGCGAGTTGTATAATATAGTGCCTGTTTGCTCAACAAATGATTTTTTGCAGTCACGGCACAAGTAGCGTTGGTTGTTGCATTTAGTGCCATTTTTGACGAAATGGGTAGAGTCGCAATGTGGGCATTTTGATACCTCTTTAGCTGCAATAACTTTTTCAAGAGAATTTTGACCTGAAATATCACCAAGAAAGAGCTGTTTTTCTTTCTCAGAAAGGTTGTTGAATAACTGTTTGAGAATGTCGATGTTTTTTGTGGCGGTTGACATGGTTAAACCCTTATAAATCAAAGCCTGTAGAGTCATTATATCATTTATCAATAAGTTATATCAACACACTATTAAAACAGAGCC
>NZ_JBQSXN010000168.1:0-1660 GCF_052378235.1 Psychrobacter sp. AOP3-A1-26 | reverse complement strand
CCCCCTATGGCAGGATAGTTGTCACCCCTAAATATTAATCCAAATGGGGGCACAAGGACCAATCATGCCAAGATATAGTGACGATCGTAAACAAGCCATACTCAGCAAACTGCAACCCCCATTAAACCTAAGCGTGGCTCAAGTATCAAGAGAGGAAGGCATCGGTCTTCAGACCCTGTATAATTGGCGCAATCACGCCAGAGAACAAGGTCAGCCCATGCCGACAAATAAACGTACTCCTGATAACTGGTCAAGCGAGACCAAACTTGCCACCGTCATCGAAACAGGCGGCTTATCCGAGACCGAGCTTAGCGAATACTGCCGTAGTAAAGGTCTCTATGTTGAGCAAATAAAAGCGTGGCGCACTGACGCTCTTAAGGGCTTTAGCAGCAGCAAACAACAGAGCCTTAAAGACAAGCGTCAACAGCAGACAGACCGCAAGCAGATTAAGCAACTCACCCGAGAGCTTGCTCGAAAAGAAAAAGCCTTGGCTGAAACCGCCGCCTTACTGGTGCTCAGAAAAAAGCTGGATGCGTTTTGGGAGACCGAACCCGAGGACGACTAACCTCACTCCCAGAGCGCATCCAGTACATAGAATGGATACAAGACGCCACCCAAGCAGGCGCTAGGCTCAACCCTGCCTGTTGTGAGGTTGGCATCAGCGTGCGTACCTATCGGCGCTGGTATAAAGATTCTCAAGTGCAGCAAGATAAGCGTGCTGAAGCTATCCGCCCTGTACCGGCTAACAAGATGAGCGTAGCGGAACAAGCCGCCATTATAGCCGTCTGCAATCAGCCCCGCTTTGCCAGTCTACCCCCGACCCAAATCGTACCCACCTTACTTGATGAAGGCATATATCATGGCTCAGAGTCTACCTTTTACCGACTACTTAAGCAGCATAATCAGCTCAACCATCGAGGTCGTCGCTTAGCCCCTAGCGCATCAAAGGCACCACAAACCTTTACTGCGACCGCTCCAGGTCAGGTGCTGTGCTGGGACATCACTTATTTGCCAAGTCCCATACGGGGGCAGTTCTATTACCTGTACATGATAGAGGATGTCTATAGCCGTAAGATTGTCGGTCAGGAGGTGTATGATTGTGAGTCAGGAGTATTAGCAGCTCAGCTGCTTGAGCGTACCCTCATCCGTGAAAAGGCGCTACATAGCGGTGTGGTATTACACTCAGACAATGGCACACCGATGAAGGCGCAAACTATGAGGATGAAGGCCTATGAATTAGGCGTTGTGACGTCATATAGCAGACCGCGTGTGAGTAATGACAACCCCTTTGCAGAGTCTTTGTTTAAGACGTGCAAGTATCGTCCTAGTTGGCCCACCCAAGGCTTTAAAAGCTTAGAGGCGGCTCGTGACTGGGTGCTGAGCTTCACGCGCTGGTACAATAATGAGCACAAACACAGTCAGCTGAACTTTGTGACGCCGAGTCAGCGCCATACGGGTGAGGATAAGGAAATACTGGCAAAACGTAAGCTGACGATGCAGCAAGCTAAAGCTCAAAATCCAATACGTTGGGGCAGTCAAAAGGTGAGAGATTGCGAGCCTGTGGGTCCGACGACATTGAATCCTGTAAAAGAGCCAGAAAAGATGAGATTACAAGCTGCTTAATTGGGCTTGATGGTGACAACTAGCTTGAAAAACTCCG
>NZ_JBQSXN010000167.1:0-1716 GCF_052378235.1 Psychrobacter sp. AOP3-A1-26 | reverse complement strand
AAATTTTTTTCTATCTAGACTTCTTGCTAGTTGTGGGTAATAGTATCGGAACTTCAAATTGAACTCTACTTACTGAACTATTCTGCAGACTGTTTGAGCTTGTTGAAGATACAGAAATAGAGCCTACAGACTCTCCATCATTTGATGCAGTTTGAGATTCATTTACTGTAACTGCTATATCGAATCCAATTTTTTGTAATAAAATTCCAGTCTCTTGGCAAAATGCTTGTCCTTCAGCAGCACTATTAAATACTGCTGTTGCAGGGTTTATATTAGCATTGTGAGTCTGGCCATACTCCTGCGCTGCCACCACCCCTTTAATAATCTGCTTTAATGTTTCTGCAACGAAATCATCTAGTTTCATAATTTATCCAATAAAGAAAGAAAAAATGAACTAATTGTAGCAATACTTCCTGCATTAGGTAGTCCATTTAGAAGCATTTGCACAACTGCTTTACTTGGTTTACCATCTCCAAATTGAGCTTCAACTGCATCAATAACTTCATAAGATGCCCGTTGCTCTTCTTTGGAAAGGTTTAATCTACTAATTTCATCACGCAAAGCAACTATATGCTCTTGGATCTCTGAATTCGAATTTACAATATTGACAGAGTTATCTGTTGAATTTTGACTAAAGCGATTGTTTACTCCAGATATATTATAAGTAACATGCTGGACGGCAGCTTTTGCCTCAGGAAGACCAAGTTTAATCACATCCATCTGATAACCAGCAGGAATACTATGGAGTTTTTCATGAAAGCCTGGGTCGATAACTTTGTATGTTTCTTCTGCTCCATTACTCATCGAACGCTGGATTAAGTCACCTATTTCTACAAGAATGTCAGAGCGTTGGATGAAAATTTTATTTTTTTGTACGCTAGATTTAATATCTGAAACTACCTCTCCATTTTGCTTTAAGATTTTTATGGTGTCAGTCATTATTTCATTAAACGGCATCTGTATTATTACTCCTTAACGAGATTACGCACACTTTAGCAGACAGAATAGTCAATTAAAAAATAAGAAAAGAACGTATCACTCTTTTCTATAAAGAAACTTGCTAGATTATGATATTACCTACTATTAAGGATGTTGACAGCAACAGCCTTCATAATCTAGTGTTCCTAAAGGATAGGTAGGTAAAAGCTCTATATACTTATCAATTGTTTCATCGTACACCTCTATTGCAAAGGTATAACAGCAAGGACATTCCTCTCGTCCATCATTGAAAGCGTGCTTAGAGCAGTAAAACTCAAAAGGTTCAATAATATTATGACGATAATCCACAAGAACATGAGTAGCAGCTTGATGACAGTTTTCACAAAATAACATTTCGTTCTTCCAAGTTAAAACTTATTTCTATCTTAATTAAAGGTCCTGCTAATACCTATGAACCTAATTTAAAATAATACTAATCGTTAATATAGCAACAAACACGATATCGCACACGCTGTATTTTGGAAAATATTTATGCATTTTTAAATCCTGAACAAAAAAATCACATCGCAATTTTTTATAAGTGAATTATTAAGAAATAGAGAGCTGACGATGACCTGAGAACTGAGAACTGAGAACTGACAAGAAATTGCATGTCAATTCCCCGTTCGCAAGAGCCAATACTTTAAATAGGATTGGGTGGTAGGTCGTATTGTAGATATATAGAAATAGTGGACAAAGAAAAGCCCCCTAACAACTAAGTTAGGGGGCTTTATCTAG
>NZ_JBQSXN010000166.1:0-1883 GCF_052378235.1 Psychrobacter sp. AOP3-A1-26 | reverse complement strand
AAATAAAGTGTTTAGGATAAAGGTATGAGCCAACAAACAAATAAACAAGCCATGAATAATACGAATAAAGAAGCCATTAAAATCGGTGTCATCGGTGCCGGCGGTCGTATGGGTCGTATGCTTATCGAAGCGGTACAAGACAACCCCCAAACGACTCTAAATGCTGCGATTGAGCGCCAAGGCTCAAGCCTCGTTGGGGCTGATGCTGGGGAAGTGGCAGCGATAGGTTGTTTAGAGGTGCAGATAGTGGATGACCTACAATCCGTCATTAACGACATCGATGTGTTAATTGACTTTAGCTTGCCAGATGCTACTGAACAAAACATGCAAGTTTGTGCCGAGCATGACGTCGCGATGGTGATTGGAACGACGGGCTTCAATGAACAGCAAGAAAGAGTACTGCATGATGCGAGTAAAAAAATCGCTATCGTCTATGCCGGTAACTATTCAACAGGCGTTAACCTGTCTCTAAAATTGTTAGAAACGGCAGCCAAAGCTTTTGGTACTGATGCCGATGTAGAAGTGATCGAGGCACACCATAAACACAAAATCGATGCACCATCGGGTACGGCGTTTATGATGGCAGAAGCAGTGGCAAATGCGCGTGGGCAAAACCTCAAAGACGTCGCCGTTTATGGGCGCGAAGGACAAACAGGCGAGCGCGAATCAGGTACCATCGGCATTCATGCGATTCGTGGTGGTGAGATTGTCGGCGATCATACCGTGATGTTTATCGCTGATGGCGAAGTGGTTGAGATTACCCATCGCGCGCGGGCACGGATGACCTTTGCTGCGGGCGCTGTGCGTGCCACCACTTGGGTAGTACAGCAAAAAGCAGGGCAATATAATATGCAAGATGTATTGGGATTAAATGAGTAAATAAATGAGTGAATAAGCCAAGTGTTATGGTGTGATGATTATTGACTATCATAAGAGGTATAGCGTGAAACAACAGCGATATAGCAAAAAATTGAGCGTTATTAATGTATATAATCGCGCTCGCCATCGGCGGCCAACAAAACTAAAACGGCTACTTGGTTCAGCGCCCTTGGTCATCATATCGTCATTAGCGCTGGCCCCGATGGTCGCCCAAGCCGCCACTTATCAAACTTACGTCATCGACACTTATGGCGGGGATGCATTATTACCCACTGTTCGTCAGCAGCTAAATAACAGCCAAGATGGAGGAAGCGTTGCCACTTATCAAGATAAATTGGTTTTGCAAACCACAGAGGCCAATTATCAGGCAGTGCGGCAATTACTCACACAAATTGATACTCAGCCCCAAGCAGTAACGGTCGCGGTTCGTGTGGGAAATACTGACAATCGCCAAAGCAATATTCAGCAAGGGCGGGTGATTATTAGTAATCGAGGTATTCAAGGTACAGGTGTCATTAATCAGCGTAATAGCCAGCAGCAGAATAGCAGTCTGTATCAAGTGCAAACGCTGTCTGGCAGTGCGGCCAGCATCAGTACGGGCACACTTTATTCGTTAACTCAGAATTACGCTGCCAATACTTATCCAAGCAATCATCGCCCAGTAGGGCAGATTATTATTCAGCAACAAGTACTATTGCCAACGACTCAGGGTGTGGCAGTCACACCAAGGCTGCTACCGAATGGGCAAGTCGAAGTTAAACTCTCGCAAGTAGAAGAAAAATTAACGCGTTCTAACTCATCACATAATCAAAACCCTGCTATCAAAAGCCAAAAACTTAATAGCACCATTATCGTACCACGCGGACAGTGGGTAACGATCGGACAAATCTCTCAAAATAGCCAACACCAAGATTCAAGTTATGCTGGTAATCATCAAATCAATAGTAGTAATGACGCGCCCATTCAGCTGTTGGTTCAATAGCTGTTTATTCTTTATTTAAAAA
>NZ_JBQSXN010000165.1:0-1891 GCF_052378235.1 Psychrobacter sp. AOP3-A1-26 | reverse complement strand
TTTGTTGGTCATACTAGTTTCCTTCTTTGGGTTATTATAACCTCTTAGAAGCTGTCCAATTTTATTATGCCACTACACACACTCATAACATCAGGCTCAATTAAAAAAGGATAGTGTGTTAATATTCAATCTATTGATATTCATGGAGATTTATCGCTTATGCCAGTGCTAGAAAAAACGCCAAAACATAGAACCATCACCGCTATAGTATTGGCGCTACTGCTACATTTGATGGTTGCACTGGTATTGTACGTAACCCTATATGAAAGGCCGGACACTGACACTCAGCAAGCGACTCATCACACTCAGCCTGCACCCGTTGTAGCGCAATCGCATGATACGTCGCAAGTCAACGTAACCCAGTCAACTGAACGCCATGATAACAAAAAAACCATGATAACAAAGCAAAAAACCGACCTACCAGCGATAACAACTCCTACGCAGAAAGTAGCGCAAGCATCAAAAGATGCCAGCATAGCGAAAGATAAGGCACCCAAGCAACCTGCTAATATGCTAGCTTCTACCGTAAATCAAAACCCACTAAATTCCAGTACTAATACACCAGATCTCGATACGTCAAGTAATAAAACGGCAAATACCAGGGCGAGCAATAACAACACATCTCAAACTGCCAAAAATGATACTTATAAAAATAGCCGTAGCGCTAACGACAACTCGACTCAGCAGCTACAAACAACTGTAGAATATGAGCACTTAGAGGATGAGCTAGAAGAGAACGCTGAGCGTCTATTTGCTCTCATCAATACCGTTAAAGAGCGCAATCAGCAACAGATCAACGAGCAGCGAGCCAGTCAATCTATAAAGTCGCCTAAACCTACTGAGCAAATGACGACACCTGATTATCCCATCTCCCCTATTACCTCATTAGACAAGTCAAAAAACAACTAAATACGTAACAAAAAAGCCATCACAAGTATGGCTTCTTTGTTTACATCAACATTATCTAGAAAAGATAGCAATTATATCACGGTAATATCAGTATCGACATATAGAGTCACCGATGGATCCAATGTGCTCTGATACTGAGCATATCCGGTCTCATCAGACGTTTGCTGTTTTTCAAAATCCGCTGTTAAAGAGACACTATCAGCATTGTCGCCATTGATAAACAGCTCATTGTTACTATCGGTCATCTCAATGACATCACTGGTAGTAAGGTTAGTCAATGACTGTGCCCCATTACCCGTCATATCAATCACTTCCATATTATCAATCACGCTACTATCAAAGCCACTAAAGTCAATACTAGTATCTACTAACAAGGTGTCGATGCCGTCACCACCATCCATCAATAGATTGTCTGCAGAGAATACGATTTTATCGTTACCAGCACCGCTTATCAGCGTGTTAGCACCTGTACCACCATCGAGGAAGTCATTACCGCTACCTCCGATTAAGGTGTCATCACCAGCGCCGCCTTTATAATTCACAGCTACAGACTGTCCAGAGGCATCAACGATATCATTCTCCGCTGTACCTACAAAGGTTTTGCTAAAAGCGATATCGACAGATACCGTTTCAGTCACTTCAGTTGATATACTATCAGTCATCCCTGTAGCTTTATCGGTAGTGCTAAGCGCAAAGTCCAAATCACCTTT
Source organism: Psychrobacter sp. AOP3-A1-26 (assembly GCF_052378235.1). NCBI lineage: Bacteria > Pseudomonadati > Pseudomonadota > Gammaproteobacteria > Moraxellales > Moraxellaceae > Psychrobacter > Psychrobacter sp. AOP3-A1-26. The sequence continues at coordinate 272 of NZ_JBQSXN010000165.1, read as the reverse complement.
TAGCGGTACAGAAGACTGAATTTGTAAGTCATTTATTTGCTCAGGGGTGATACCAGTTATGGTATAGCTATTAGTACTATCATCCCACACGGCAGTCAACATTTCACCTGTACTCTTCACCCTAAAGCGTAAGACATCATCGGTTAAGCTAACGCCATCATCAGTGATAACCATATTAACGGTCTCACTACCATCCGTGTCTTGCATAACTGCGTTTAGGTTAAGCGTGGTCCACTTACCCTGACTACCAAGAATAGTAGAAGGATTAGCAG
>NZ_JBQSXN010000164.1:0-1908 GCF_052378235.1 Psychrobacter sp. AOP3-A1-26 | reverse complement strand
CATATAAGAAGCAATCATATCGAGGTAATAAGTCATATTGAACCTTGTCATCATAACTAGCGCTATTAGTTCGACGCCTGTATAGCGCACCGATCACGAATAGACCATGTGTGGTAAGTACACTATGAAGTACACTGGAACTATCTGAGGGAGAAAACCCGCTGGTCTCATGAGCCTAAAGCCTAGTATTCGAGTTCTCACTAGGTAACCGAACCAGTGCAATCACCTAATTCCAGCTAGTATTTGGCTGGGGCAAAGTGTCAACTCGATCTTCCCAGCGCCTTGCTTGTTCGGCATAATCTAGATCAATTGTCTTTAACCCCTCGTATAATTTTGTTAATTCATTTGTAGCAACATAACTTCCTTGCTTGGAGAGATCTTCAAGCTCCTTAAGTTTTGGGTCGAATAGTTGGTGAATCATGTCTACCGTGGAATCATCAAGCGTTTTATTCATTCGACTGATGCAACTCTTTACTAATATAGCCTTCGTGTCCAAGTGCCCTGCTTTGGATAGCAAATAAGCAGTCACGGCTTCAACACTACTCTCAGTCTCATGCTGTAAATTAATAGGATTGTTATCACTGATATGTCTTTGTTTTTCTATGATTGCTATCGCAACCATAGAATTAAGTAATGGTGATACATCGTTAGGGCTAAAGGATTGATGGTAGTCAACCACATAGCTCATATACTGCACGGCTTTAGCATCGTCTTTAGGTACGAATTCGCCTAAATAACTATGAACCGCCATATAGATATATACGTTTATGAACTTGTCTGGATCGTGCTTTTTCTGTTTTACCTGTTCTACGTTTTTAATTATTTGGTCAAGTTCTTCATTATCTAAACCTTTATATTGAGAGAAGCCTTCTGGTACATCACGAATAATTATCTCCGCTATCTTGTCTAAATCGTGTTCAAGTTGCTGATACAGCGCAATAGCCTCTTTGTCACTACTGAATGGCTTACTGGCTTTGCATGGTTGAAAGTCTTCCACTTGAAGATCTAAGTCATTAGAATGAACTTCAATACCATTTGGCGTTTGTGTGAGATTATTCAGATCAATGGGCGTGTCAGACTGTTCGATGTGCTTGTAGATGTCACAACTTGATGAGCTGTCAGCAACGCTTGATACGTTAAAAGACGGGTTAGGTGTGCTTTGAGCGATTGCCATTGATGACAGCGTAGAAAGCACAGCAGCTGAGAATATAGATAAAATTGGGTTTAGATAATTATTAATATCTGCTTTTTTATTGTACATAGTGCACTTTCCAATATATTTGATAGAGTGAATTGTGAGCATATCTTATACTTTGCAGGTTAATAACTTGGATTTACAAAACAGGGAACATACCGAACTTTCTTGTTTTCGTCTGATACATGACTAGCAATAATAGCGGAAAATTCAGCGTTATGGTTTCAGAATAAAGTGGTTCGCATGATTTGTTCATTTCTAGCCTAATCTATGACTTTTATGAGCAGTCTACGGTCTAACTGATGTACGGCTAGAAAGTAACGAAAAGCTAAAACTTTATGACTAATTATAGTTATTTTATGCAAACAACTACTATGGTCAATTGTTCAATAAAATAATATTTAGTTGAGGAGCCAAGAAAAAGCTTTTAGAGAGTGTTAAAAATCTTATTTTGTTATAATTGAGGAATATTAAAATTGGAATACACACGCACAAAGAGCAAAAATCGACTACTTGTGAATCCAGAAAATTGGGGAGTCAGTGAGAATACTTATGGAATAGCACCTAAATACTACTATGATTTAGTATATCCATGTTTAGATTGCAGTAAGCTCGTTATGTGGTCTGCGGAAGAGCAGAAATATTGGTATGAAGAATTAGGTAAAAATACAAATTCAAAAGCAGTTCGTTGTCAAATTTGTCGTTGTCATACT
>NZ_JBQSXN010000163.1:0-1963 GCF_052378235.1 Psychrobacter sp. AOP3-A1-26 | reverse complement strand
TATTTGAGTATTTGAGTATTTGAGTATTTGAGTAAAATTTGTTTCTTTCGACAATATAAGGCGGCAAACGTGCCAAGAAATTTAAACTAAGATCAATATGTCAGCTTTCATATGTACGTTTTAAAAAGATACATGAAGACATATCAAATTATCCCTTTGCTTCTTACTAATATATGTACAGATATAAGTACAGATATAGTATATACTAGTATAACATTCAACCTATAATGATAGGTCATATAACCAACATAATTAAACGTGGAGTAATTATTATGGACGTTGTGAACTACACTGATTTTAGAAAGAGCTTAGCAAAGTATATCGATAAGGTAGACACTGATAAAGGCCCGATATTAATTACAAGACAAAATGCTAAACCGACGGTATTAATGAGTTTAGAAGAGTTTAACTCGTATGAGGAAACACTGCATCTTTTAAGCAGCCCTACCAATGCCAAGCGTCTCAGACGCTCTATTGCTGATGCTAAAGCTGGTCGCTTGATTGAACGTGAGATTGATGCCAAAGATATGCCACTCACTTTTGATGATGAGGTAGACGCTTGATACTATCTTGGACGGAAGACGCGTGGGAGGACTATGAGTACTGGCAAAGAACCAGTAAAGAGAAAGTCAAACAGATCGGTAAGCTGATTAAAGCCATCAAACGTGACCCATTTAAGGGTATTGGCAAACCTGAACCACTCAAACATGACCTTGCAGGCTACTGGTCTCGTCGAATTGATCAAGAGCATCGGTTGGTTTATGAAATTCAAGATGATGCGATCATTATCGTCCAGTGCCGTTATCATTACTAAGCAAAGGTATAACAGCTCAAAAAGTGCCTGATTTATAATTAGGCACTTTTTCATAGTGATAGGTAGTTAGTTAATGTCCAGAAACGTTCTTTAATTCTTGAGACATCTCAGCAATCAACTGACGCGAGTACTTAGCCACGATTTGTATTTCAGAATAGCTATGGTCAACCTTTAAGAGACTTGCGATGATTTGACGCTTCTTAGTAACGGGTCTACGGCTTCTATGTTTATTTTCTGCTTTAGCCTAAGTAATTTAAAAATGCCCTAGATATTAAAAACCTAATCTATATGACAAACAAAAAAATGCCTCTGGGAGTTGACTCCTAGAGGCATTTAGTTTTAAATGTAATTAACGGTTACAGAGTGCGTCAACACGCTGTAACGAACAAATAAGCACCAGAACTGCGTTATTTGAACAGCATTAAATGCCCGTGTAGGTGCATTTTATCTAAAATCTGCGTTCAAATCAATCATTGTCATATATCTAAACGTAACAGTGACTCCACCTCGCATCTTTGTGCCTATTCCCTGTAACCGTTACCCGTCAAATGGGTGGCAGGCCTCGGCGACGACTGCGTTTGACATAAGGGTGAGCTCCCTACAGGGGTGACTAGACAAAGGATCAGAGCAACGCAATGAGTGGTTACTCGTGCATATCGTAGCGGTATATTGGGTTTAGGCCCTTGCTAGCGTATGACAGCACAGTAGCGGTTAAGAGCGTGTCTAGGCGGTGCTATCAGCCGTAATCTTAACAACCGTAGCTTGATACAGTGATACGGTCTTGATGACGCGATGGGCGATGAAGTCGGCATGACTAATCACATCAAATCCAAGGAATGCACTAAAGCGTTTGTGAGTATTTTTTTACTCATAAACGCTTTAGGGTGAGTGTTCCTTGAAATCTGCTCAAGGCTCCAAAATCAGCATAAATTCACTTAGGCTAATTTAAGTAATATATAGCCCCCTAGGCTATATATTATAAGAGTCCAGGGAAAAATTTAGAATAGTTACTATACAACAGTCACTTATTCAGTGAGTCGATATTGTCATGGTTGATTCATAAGGTTAGTGTGAATAGAACGGGATCTATGCCTTGGGGTAAAGTCTCTCCCACACTTATAACTGTTCTTTATCTTGAAATCCTAATTA
>NZ_JBQSXN010000162.1:0-2034 GCF_052378235.1 Psychrobacter sp. AOP3-A1-26 | reverse complement strand
TTGCAATCCACGGCAGCACTTAGCGATGCCAACCAAACGATAGAAGCCTTTAAAACCAGTGCTCAAATTATAGATGAGACGCTAAGTACGGAAGTGTTAGGCGCGTCTGATGTGATGCTGGTCAGTCGTGACAGTATATTAGCCTCAGCAAGTAATACGCTTTGGACGGCGAAAACAATAGTCAGGCAGTCAGGCAGCACCCAGTCGGATGTGGTGGCAGGCAATTATACGCTGACGGTAAATACGATTGACTCGCTCTCGGGAGTGGGTGGTCAAGCCGATCTATCAGGGTTACATATCAGTGCCAACAGAGAGCCACTAGCGATACAAGCCCAAGGCGGTGAGCTGCAACTGCACAGTCAGCAAGGTATGAGGGTTGGTAGTGAGTCGGGACAAGTAAATATATCCAGTCCGAAGCGTATTAAGCTGCAAACGTCAGCAGGAGCATCCATTACGATTGATGATAGCGGGATTAAGCTGGTGTGTCCGGGGACGATTAAAGTTCAGGCGGTGAAGAAAGAGCTGGTTTCTGGAGCAAAAGCTAATTATTCATTACCGATGATGCCTGAGACTGTTCCACTGTTTAGTAATAAGCTAGATGTTTATGATTTGTTTTATCAGCACAACTTTAATGATATTGAGTTTCAAATATTGCGACCTGATGGACAACTGATAGAAGGAGTGTTAGACGAACATGGACGGACTGCTCCTGTGATTAGTGATAAAGAAGAAGAAGTTGAAGTGTTAGTTGGCTTTAAAGATACGGATTGGGGTGTTGAGTTTGAACCTGACGAGGATGAAGAGACAGAAATGTCTGATGAATATGACAGTAATGAGTCAAACGATTCTTTAGGCCAAGACTCTTATCAGGAGAGTAACGATGAGTAAAACCAAAAGTATTGTATTTCAACTCAAATTTATTGACCTTCTTAATAAACCTTTTCCCAATCTATACCATGAAATTAGAGAATCAGGAACGCCCATTAGTGTCAGCAAATCTGACAGTAAAGGACTTGGCACACCAATCAGTAGACCGCCTAGTACTATACTAGTGGTTCATATTCGTCATCCGTTGACGAAAGAGATGATTAAGGTTAATAGTTATATTAGTGTCCCTACGAAAAAAGGTAGGATTATACTCAAAGCCCCCTTCTCTATTCAAACCGTTAAACTTAGGGAACTTGCCAAGAGCGCTGGTTCGTACAAAAGAAGCACTCATAAAGTTGCGGTCGGTAAAGATGAGTACGAAGTTAAGACAGGTCAAGATCTATACACCATTGCTAAAATGCATGACACTACTTGGCAGATATTAGCGCAGCTCAATAAAGCCACTATAAAAGACCCTGATAAAATAGTTCCAGGTCAAATCATCAAAGTGCCGCCAAAGGGCAGTAGCCTAACAGGCAAAACTAATGAGAGGCCTGACTCTCTAAAAAATCAAACCAATTACAAAGTAAAAAAAGGTGAGACGTTAACTGGAATCTCACAAAGAAGTGGCGTGTCAGTAGAACAGCTTCAACGTATGAATGGGATAACGAACCCAACAACATTGCAAGCAGGTCAAACGATCAAGCTACGTAGCGATGGTTCAGCACCAACTCACACAACACCAAAACCTTCATCCACCCCCACTGCTAGACCTACACCAAAGCAAACATCAAAACCATCTGCTTCTGATAAAGAAGAAGGGTTCTTCAATAATGCACTAGATACCATGACTGATATAGCAAAAGGGACGGCTGGTGCTATCGGTGGAGCCATTGGTAGTATTGGTGATGGTCTAGGGGCGTTAGGCGACAAGGCAAAAGAAGGTTTAGAGGGTATTAATGACGCTATGAACGGTGGCAAAAATGATAAACCTTCTGGGCAATCGCCTGCTTCTAGTAGTGGCTCTACTAACTCAACACGATCAAGCTCCTCATCTACATCAGGAGACTACACAGTAAAAAGTGGTGATACTTTAGGCGGTATTGCTCAAAAACACGGCATCAAAACACATGATCTAGCTCGGGCTAATGGCTTGAGTTTAGAAAG
>NZ_JBQSXN010000161.1:0-2130 GCF_052378235.1 Psychrobacter sp. AOP3-A1-26 | reverse complement strand
AAATATCCTAGCTGGCTAATGAGTAGAATGGACTATAGATAGACCATTAAAGGCGCGCTGACACAGTTCTTATATCCTTGGAGATGTTTTTGACTTCAACTGTCGTTTAATTTTCTGTGTATGGCACGGTTAATTATTAAAAAATGAGAAAGCATTAATAGTGCTCATCAATTATATTACTCAAAAACTGCCGCAGATATGTCACGTATATGGTTAAGCATGTTGATATTTGGTTAAGCATTAAGCAAGTTAGAGGTAATATAAAACACTTTTAACGTTCTATATTATTGATAACTGAGCGTTACACTTGGTGTGTTAATTTAGGAGATTAAAAATGAGATGATAAGAGTAGATATGAAGGCGGGAGAATAAAATAACGTCTTGATGGTGCAGTTTATTTGCTCGTCCTAAAAACCACTCTATTTTACGATTTCTTTTGAAACACCAATATCTGATTGTTGGCTGGCATCGCATATTGATGTGATAATAATAAATGGTGCTCTTTTGCTACTTTTATAATTCCTTGCAAATCACGGATGCCACTTTTGCTATCACGCTGCCGTAAACTATGGTCAAACTGACGATTACTTTCGCTGCTATAATGGCCATTGTCGTTAAATGGGCCATAAACGATTAACTTACCATTTGAGGGTAAGAAGTCTCCAACCAATTCAAATAGCTTTTCAACCAAAGACCACGAAATAATATGTAAGGTATTGGCGGTAAAAACCGCATCGTAGGAGGTATTGACAGTCTGGTTAGCTGGCACTGAATCACAAGACAAATCAAAAGCTAACGGCGCGTATAAATTGGTCGCAGGATAAGCCGTATGCCAAGCGTTGATGATGGCATGGTGTGCTAACACATCACTGGTCTGCCAGGTTAAATGTGCCAATCGCGGTGCAAAATAAACGCTATGTTGCCCCGTTCCCGACCCAATTTCTAATACATGATTCGCATCTTGCAGCTCTTTTTGCAAAACTTCTAAAATGGGCTGCTTATTATTTTCACACGCTTGAGAAAATGGCAATCCAGCAGGGGCAATAGATTGGTTACTATCTGAGTCCTCATTAAACATGGTTAATATCCTTATATATCTTGATTGCTAAAGCGTTGATATTAATAATGATGACAAACCAAACAGCAATAAGCTAATAAACTCCCGCTTCTAATCCAGCTGCTAGTGTCATCGCTAACTCTTCGACTTGCTCAGCAAAACCATCTTGCCAATCCCCTTTTAAAATTAAGGTTTCTTGGATTTGGTTCCAACGCAAGCCTGTTATTATTGTCTTCATAGCGAGCTTAGTACCCGTACCATCATGGCCTGCTCGAATATATAACGCAAATGGCATACCCTGCTTTTTCTCAAGTACAGGATAATAACAGCGATCAAAAAAGTCTTTGGTCAATCCTGCCATATAGGCCAAATTTTCTGTTGTACCAAGCAGCAGCGCGTCAGCCGCGAGCACATCCTCAGGCTGAGTATCTTGCGGCGCTTTAAGAATGACATTGATATCTATGTCAGGATGACTAGCACCATTATAAGCGGCTTGCGCTAATTTCTCTGTATTTGGCGATGGCGCATGAGCAACGATAAGTAAAGTTTTGGTAGTCATATCGATCACCTTATCAAAGAATTTAAGCAGATTTAATAGTCAATTTTTGGATAATATCAGGATGGATGCTTTTAGCAACCGGACACGTGAGCGCAGTGTTATAGAATATTTTTTGCGTTTTATCATCTAATTGTTGATTAAAAGTGATCTCGACATATATTTCACTGACGCGTCTTGGATCAGCGGCCATCACTTTGGTCACCTCGCTCGTAGTGCCTGCAACATCGATACCCATGTCGCGAGCTTTAATACCAATAATCGTTAGCATACAACTGCCTAAGCTAGTCGCCAATAAATCAGTCGGTGAAAACGCCTCGCCTTTGCCCTGATTATCAGTTGGCGCATCGGTGATAATTTCATTGTTTGATTGCAGATGAATAGCAGTGGTGCGTAGATCGCCTTGGTAGGTTACTTGTGAGGTGGTCATAGGGTTCTCTTTGATAGTTATAATTAAATTTCAATTGGACAAAATTCATTATCGACTGCCTTCTTTAACTTTTCAAGTTCTTTGATA
>NZ_JBQSXN010000160.1:0-2189 GCF_052378235.1 Psychrobacter sp. AOP3-A1-26 | reverse complement strand
CAGACGGAACCAATACTCCCTATCATACGAAGCAACTGCTTGGTAGTTCTCCCACCCTGCAACGTATGAGGCCTCCCCTGCGTTGACGATATTTAAAGTGTACTGCTCACCTGCCTGACCTGTTAGGCGAAAATTAAACCACTGAAAAAATTCGCCCCCCTCGTCTGGTCGAATCGCCAATTGAATGTCGTCTTTATTTTGTGTATTGATAATATCGATATTACCTGCATCGAAATTTGCCGTGATATGCATAATTTATCCTTTATAAGTTTTATGACGGTGTTCAAACATGCAGAGCACCTTGACTTCCTCCCCTCCCTAAACGGAGGGGATTCCTACTAAAGACGGCCAAGCCCGACCGCGAGAATGTTTTTTGCTCCATTAACATCTCTATTATGGGTCGTTTTACAAGAACGACAAAACCACTCTCTTATACCAAGACCTTCTCTACCTTTCGGACTGTCTTGGCGGGAGCCGCAATTTGATCAGGTTTGGGTGCTGTACGCTTCATTGACTTCGATATAGTGGCAACCTGCGTTCGCGCATTTATAATCCAGTTGCCGCTTAATCTCAAACCAACCAGCATCATAGACGGATTTGGCCAGTTTGGATGAAGTGAATGATGTTGATTTAATCTTTCCAACAACGATTAGGCTGTTGGCTTTGACTAATTTATTGGTAAATTTATGGATTAAGTCTTGACGGGTGTTTTTAATCTTGGATTGTTTTTTGCGGTCAGCAAATATTGCAAAAGCAAGACGTTATCTGTCAAGCGACAACATATCATCACATTGCCTCAAAACGGCCAAACGATCTGGCTTTCGCTATATAGGTTATGGCAAAAATATTGAAATATGTGCCTGTTCTTTGTTTTCTTGAATGACTTGACTGTAGGCTACTATTTGATTGTTTGTCGTTTGGTTGGATAAGTACCACATTGTAGAAAAAATTGCCGTCAACAATGTGACCAACACAGCCACGATCACCCATAAGGGTGTCTCACTTGTCAAAGTATGTTTGATTTGATCAGGAATCGCCCAAAACGGAGAAAACTCGTTTTTATTACCACGTAAATGCTCAATCTCATCGCCTAGTCTAGAAATGAGATAGCGAATTTTTTCAGGGGCTTCTAACCGATACTTACCTTGAAAGCCAAGCAACATGGCATAATGATATACCTCTAATGATGCCAGTCTTTTCTCACCTTGCTCTCTCAGATGATCTAGGCGTTCAAAAAACTCATTACCTGCTACTTGCGAACCAAATAAATCTAACTGTAAAGGGTTTAGCTCCCATGCATTTTTTAAGGACTGAAACTCAGGCTCTTGTGAGGTCATGATGGTCTCATCAATTAAAGCACAATATGCATATTTTGCCTCATAGACATCCTCAGACAAAAACCCTTTTTTTCTTGCACTACTCTCAAACTTGTTCAAAAAATCATATATCTTTTGACGAAAACCTGTAGGCTCGTTACTAAAATAGCCATTGCGTAGCAAAAAAACCAAGTAAAACCCGTCATACATTATATCAATTAATGACTGACTACTGAGACGTTTGTCTAGACCATCTGTTGAAACAGTAGACGCAACCTCACCGGAGTCGAGCAAAGAAGGAACAGCTGGAGGGAATTGGTTTGTTGACATAGTGCTTTAGCCTTATAAAGTGTATCTGAATAATAGAGCTATCAAATGATAAAGTTAGGCTAAATAATAGCCATCAGTTCAATTTTTAGATCATCAAAACCATTGGGCACATAAATACAAATCGATTCAGATTTCATCATCTCATCATACAACTCTCCTGATGGCTCAATCATAAAATAACTAAAACCTGGCCTGACAGGTATGGCACTTGGCACTTGAGTAATATGAGAAATCGGCAATCCGGGCAATGCTGATAAGACTCGCTTTTCTACAGCATCAGGCGTGGCAACCTTAAAGCGTCTTGGGACCAAATTAATCAGCTCATGCATAGGTATAGAGGAACTGATTGACAAATAAAGCTGAGCACTGCGTGTGATCTTATCGCCGCTAAGCTCACCAGTATAGTAAGAAGGTCGGGTTTGCTGTAGTGGAATTGAGACAAAATTACTGGCAATAACGGTGTTTAGCAGCTCACGGATAATCGTGATAATACTCGTAAAAGCCTCATGAGCATTATCGTGCTGGTATTGTGGTAGGCTACTC
>NZ_JBQSXN010000159.1:0-2240 GCF_052378235.1 Psychrobacter sp. AOP3-A1-26 | reverse complement strand
TAGAAAATTCACACCTACTTGCTCTCAAGTCGTACAGCTACCTACTCAACCAGCTGATAGTTTAAAACTTAACCCCTTAGCGTGTGGAGGTGATAAGCATTATAAGAGAACACTAGATAATATAAATAGTCTACACCCAATTATGCGCCCCTATGTTATTAAATTAATTAACGAAGGTTATCAGAAAACAGGTCTTAACTGGATGATAACAGATGCATACCGTAGCCCTAAAAAACAAGGTGAAATACCTGGTGCAAATACTAATGCGGGTCCTATGCAAAGCTATCATCAATATGGATTAGCAATAGATATAGTATCAGTTACCAATGGTGAAATAACTTATACTCGTGATGGTGGCAAATCTAGAGCTATGAATAATCTCTCCATAACACATAGTAAAAAACTGGGTCCTATTGGCGTAAGTTTGGGTTTAGAATGGGGTGGAAACTGGACAAAGACTAAAGACTATCCTCACTTTGAATTAAAACCTAATGGTAAAACCTGGAAAGACCTAAGACCCATACTAATAAACATAGGTATTGAAAATTATAAAAACCTTACATTTGACTGAAGAGACATATTATGAATAAAGTAACAAAATTAATAGCTATACCTATCTTTGCTCTGTTAGGCTCTGCTTGTATAAACACCAGCACAAATACTGAAAAGTTAACCAATGAAGTTATCAATCAATTTGTCTCTGGTATTGAAGTTAACCCAGGATCTAGACCTATACAAACGCTGAATGATAGCTTTGAAGCAACTCCTAACGATGGACCCATTATTAATCAAACAGTTGAGGTATTTAAGCTGGATAACGGGAAATGTCTCTCGTTAGTTACACTCTATAACGAGTCTGGTTTTGGAGGATATGAAGACTTATTTATTTTCAGAGATAATCAAGTATTAGTAAGTTTACAAAGAAACCTATTCTTTTCAAAAGAAAATGGACCAGTAACTAAGAAAAGTATAAGCTATGATAATAACATTGACGACTCACAAAGAACCAAATCTATTTTAAAAGACGACTTTAATAGATATAAACAAGAGTTTAATTTAACAGTAGTCTCTACTTGTAAGTAATAAATTTACTAACAATAGTTATAATCGAGTCAATTCAAAAGCGATATAGTACTGCTGGGATATATTTTTCACAGCCTCTGTCAGCGTAGACACAGCACGCCAGTAAAATTCATACTAGTAGTGCGACGGTATTGACTTCTCAATTTTATTTCGAACTGATTATATCACGTACTTATAAAAGAATATATTTATGATTATTCGAATTATTATTTTACTAAACTTATTAACACTAACATCATGTTCCTATGATAAAGAAAGTACTTTTCTGATAAGGTTAGATAGCTTCAGTTCTGTCAATCGAGAATATGAAGATACGTATTATAAACAGGTTTCTGATATTTATTACAATAGTGAATATAAATTAGTTGAGCTCAGTCTAAATAATATATATGACATTGAAGCTCATTGATTTTGATTCATATGTTAGTCTTAAGATTAATGATACTTATAAAGATAAGTATATAGAGGTAGATTTTAATCATGCTTATGGTGAAAACCTAGAAAGCGCAATGAAGAAGACAGGTATTTTCAGAAAAAATGATTCAGATGAAGGTCTATTAATCATTCCTTCAGTCTCTGGGTCATCCCCTACTTATACAGCCATACTTTTTAATAATTCTGGAATCTACCACTCATACTCTTTTGAGCTACAACAGCATAACTGTAATAATTTTGACACCCTATTGATAGAAAATAATTTAATAAAAAATTTATATATCACTCAACGCAACAAAGAATGTGAGGTAAAGATAATTACTGAAAACCCAATGGTTTCGAATATTTATTCTCCAGACTCTTACGAAGATGAAGACATGTATTATGCTTATAAATACTATAAAAACAACGAAAATTATAAAAAATCAAGATATTATAAAGAAATAGAAAATGGAATTTCAAGTATTCCTAGCTTTTACGGAAAAAAACACTTTAGCTTTGGTAGCAATTTTTTAACAGGCACTATTATAATAACTAAAAATAACCAAGTTACTATTGAAACATGCGGTGCCAATGCACCTGAAGACTGTAGTCTTGTATATCAAGGAGAGTATAAGAGAGAGATGGAAGATCCATTTACTGGTAACTATAGTGTGAGTGGGAACAGAGTTGTTTTCAAAAGCATCCACAATATATTTGAAATTTCAAACTTGAAATAGATT
>NZ_JBQSXN010000158.1:0-2257 GCF_052378235.1 Psychrobacter sp. AOP3-A1-26 | reverse complement strand
CAGATATAAAATCTTGTCATAATAAGTATGCCGCTATAGAGATGAAGTTAAAGCTTTATACATGAATTATTAATCGTCAAAAACCTACTTTAGTATAATGAATACACAACTGATCTTTTACTTCTGTACTCGTTACAATTCTACCTTCAATATAATCATCAAAAATGTGTTTGGTGTTTGGGTTTATAGGGATGTTATCAACCGCAAAATTAGCAAGTAGGTCAGCATAAGAGACCATCCCGAGTTCTGTGCAACTTCCGTTTAGATTAAATACTTATTTATACGGTCATCAAACACAATCATAAAGCGATTCAAAGCAGACGTCCAGTTACGAATGAGCATAGACCACTTTTTGGATGCCTGCTGAGTTGCTAAGGACACCACTTTGAATGCTGCTTGATCAGAGGGGAACATCTTACGCTTATTCACTGCCGTCCGAATGACACTGTTTAGTGACTCGATAGTATTGGTGGTATATATGAATTTTCTGATGTCTTTCGGGTACTCGAAGAACACTGTGAGGTCCTCCCAGTTATTGCACCAAGACTTGACCACGTGCGGATAGTCTTTGCCCCATATCTCATCAAAGTGCTCAAGATTGGCCTCTGCTATCTCAAGCGTATCAGCGCCGTAGATGGCCTTTAAATCAGCGGCTATTGCCTTTTTATCTGTCCACGGCACAAACTTCATCGAATAGCGCACCATATGCACGATACACAGCTGAACCTTGGCTTTGGGGTAAACGGTGTTGATGGCATCAGGGAAGCCCTTTAAATCATCAACACAGGCAATGAGGATATCTTGCACCCCGCGGTTTTGTAGTTCAGTGAGAACCCCTAGCCAGAACTTAGCGCCTTCATTCTCTGATAGCCACATACCAAGCAGCTCTTTTTTACCATCAAGTCCCACGCTTAGCGCCAGATAAATAGCCTTGTTGATGATCTGCTTATCTTGACGTACCTTAACGACAATACAGTCCAAATAGACAATAGGATAAACACTGCTCAATGGCCGGTTCTGCCATGCAGTGATGTCATCTAAGATGTTGTCAGTGACTCTTGAAACTAAGCTGCTGGATATATCGACATCGTAGAGCTCTTTAATGGTTTCAACAATCTCTGTGGTCGTTTGACCTTTGGCGTATGAGCGAGGATCAGCAAGTGTCTGGGAGACACTCGCCCGAAGCACAAGACGGAAGGCTATGCCTGTAGGGGAATATGATTTTATCATCAAGGCCTGAGATACGACTTTGATGCTTACGCACTAATGCAAGCTCAAAGCTGCTGTCACGGTCTCTTGGGGTGGATATCTCAAGATCGCCTGTGTCACTGTGGACGGTCTTTTTAGTGTGCCCGTTACGCTTATTGGGCTTATCCGCCTTCTCATGCTTGGAATAGCCGAGATGGTCTTCCATCTCAGCTTCAAGGGCAGTGTCGATAAAGGATTGCATGAGCTGCTTTTGAAAGTCTTTGATGTCATCGAAGCTTTTCATGCTACCAGCCATCTGCTCGGCTAGTTTCTTGATGTCAGATTGGTTAGTCATTGCTTATTCTCCGGTTAGTGGATTATAAGCAGTTACACAGAGTTTGGGAAAGGCTCTGTGTAGGCTAAACATCTCATCAAGCGTATAGTTGAAACCAAAATCCTTTATTACTAAACCGTAATTGAAAAACACTGTAGAGATAGTAGATTGTGGATCAAAAATGTCACTCTTATAAGTTCGCCGCTGCCAACGACCATCACGCAGTTTATTAAGACCACTCTCAAAGCTCTTATAAAGAATACTTAGAGCCTGCATTTTGGTGATACTTGAATTTAAGAGTGCTACATCAAGGGTTTTCGCACCTTTAGCGATAATGCGGCACATGTCAGCTACTGAATAAGAAGTTAAACTCGACTGGAATAGATGCAGCATTTTTTCATCAATATTCAGGATCAAATGCTCTAATGTAATCTGGTCATACAAGAGGTTTTCGCACTCTGCTAGCTGTATGTCCTGACACCATTGTCGAAATTTAATGTCTTCTTTTAGGTAGCTTCGCTTCTGTTTGAACTTTGTTTTCACAGCTAACTGCATAAGATTTTTGGCATCATGGGCAAATTCAAAACTTGCTCGATAGTAATTAATTTTCAAATAACCAATCTCGTTGATGTCAACCCAGTGGCAGTTTTCTTGAGGGTTTAAAAATAGTAAATTTAATTCAAAAAGGTGCTTAAGTACTTTTTTGTCCATACTAAAAGTGGGAGTCAAAGGTAA
>NZ_JBQSXN010000157.1:0-2358 GCF_052378235.1 Psychrobacter sp. AOP3-A1-26 | reverse complement strand
ACGTTTAAGCATAAAAAAGCGCGGTGTTATAAATAGCACCGCGCTTTTTCTTATCATATAGTCGGTTCAATATAAAAGAGATACAGCGGGGCTGGAATAAATTTTTTGTAGCCTCTGTCGGCGTAGGCACAGCAAGCAAGAAAAATTTGTACCAGTCACGCAGCATAGTATCGTGTATCTATTTTATTCAGTATCAGCTATAGTTATGGCTGATAAACCTAGCAAATACTAATCGATATACACTACCTCTAACGGTGGGAAGCCATTAAACTCAACAGATGAGTAGGAGTTGGTATAAGCACCTGTCGCCAACCAATAAACTTTATCACCAATCTCAAGCTCTTGAGGCATCTGATAGCCTGCTTCTTCATACATGATATCTGCTGAATCGCAGGTTGGCCCTGCCAGCACTACCGTACCAGCTGACGTTGAGGTTTCCATTTTAGGCGTATAAACGGGATATTTAATCGCCTCACCCAAGGTTTCGATTAAGCCTTGGAACAGTCCCACATCGGTATAAACCCAGCGCGTTGTTTCATCCTGCGCCTTACGTGAAATCAGTACCACCTCACTGACTAACACCCCAGAACTTGCCACCAAAGAGCGTCCAGGCTCCAAGATAATCTCTGGCATATCATCGACACCATAACTGTCCACTAAATACTGTTTTACGGATTCGGCGTAGTCTTGTATGGTATTGACCTGATTTAAGTACCTAGCAGGGAAGCCGCCCCCTAAATTTATCATTTGTAGCTTAATATTTTGCTGATTTAAAAGCTGTTCAAAGATGTCTTTGACCATCAACAAAGCGTCATTCCAGACAGTGACTGATTTTTGCTGACTACCCACATGGAATGAGACGCCATAAGGTACTAAACCTAGCTCGCGCGCTTGGGTCAATAACTCGACGGCCATATCAGGGTGGCAACCAAACTTGCGTGACAATGGCCATTCCGCAGTGTCTGAACCTTCTACCAAAATACGCACGAAAACATTGGATCCAGGAGCGTGCTCAGCGATATTTTTTAAATCTGCTTCTGAGTCGGTGGCATATAGGCGCACGCCTTTGTTATAGGCGTACTTAACGTGTTGCGCCTTTTTAATGGTATTACCATACGAGATACGACTGGTATCGACGCCGCAGTCCAGCACTCGGTCCAGCTCATAGATTGAGGCACAATCAAAGTTTGAACCCAACTCTGCTAATAGCTTAATGACTTCTACTGCCGGACTGGCTTTCATCGCATAATGGACCTTCGCATCAGGAAATAAACCGACCATTTCATTGAATTTGAGTTTGATACGATTCAGGTCTACTACTAAAAATGGCGTTTCGCGTCCTTCAGCGACTTTGGTGAATTTCTGCCACGCAGCGGGGTCAAAATACTGCTCAATTTTGATCATGGTCATGATGGAAAACCTTTAATAAAGAAAGCGTAGAGCAGAGAAAAAAGCCAACATCGCATCATATAGTAAGTTCAATATAAAAGCGGCACAGCGGGACTGGTATACATTTTTTGCAGCCTCTGTCAGCGTAGACACAGCAAGCAAGAAAAATTTATACCAGTCCCGCGTCATATCATAACGTATCTTTTTTATTTAGAACCAACTATAGCGCATAACAAAGCCATCAGACTTTAACCCATATCATAAGTAACTTATGTGCCGTTTAAATGATGTAAAAAGTAGCTTATATGATAAATCTTACCTCTTAAGAGTTGGTTGGCTGTGGCTGTTTATCTGCTGATGGCTCACCTTGTTTTTCACGTATTTTTATAACTTTACGCACCTTGTCGCGCGCACGAGTCTGTTTTAGACGTGATAAATAATCGACGAATATCACGCCATTTAGATGATCCATTTCGTGTTGGATACAGACTGCAAGTAAGCCTTCTACTTCTTCGTCAATTTTTTCGCCGTTCTCATCTAAGGCTTCGATACGCACTTTATTCGGACGCTCAACACTATCATAGACCTCGGGCACCGACAGACAACCTTCTTCATACGGTTGTTTTTCTTCCACCAATGGCGTCACTTTAGGGTTAATAAAAACCTTAGGCGTGTTTTTTTCTTCGGATAAATCCATGACAATCAGTTGAATATGGCGATCAACTTGACTGGCAGCCAGGCCAATACCCTGAGCGTCATACATCGTCTCAATCATGTCATCGATCAAGGTCTTGATTTCAGCAGTCACTTCCTTGACAGGCTTGGCAATAGTGCGCAAGCGCGGGTCTGGATAATTTAAAATAGGGAGTAAAGCCATGACGCTCACCTCAATAATAGGGATAAAATAGGGTTAATATTATAAGGTAAATGGGGACAAAAGTAATGCTTATCAATACTTTCCGCGTAACT
>NZ_JBQSXN010000156.1:0-2368 GCF_052378235.1 Psychrobacter sp. AOP3-A1-26 | reverse complement strand
GGGTTTAAAACGCCCAATCAGGTGTTCTATAATATTAATTAGCGTTGCACTTGGTGTGTTAATCTAAGCTATTTTTAATGATGCTTTTAATGATGCATTAAATGGTAC
Organism: Psychrobacter sp. AOP3-A1-26; assembly: GCF_052378235.1. Lineage (NCBI taxonomy): Bacteria > Pseudomonadati > Pseudomonadota > Gammaproteobacteria > Moraxellales > Moraxellaceae > Psychrobacter > Psychrobacter sp. AOP3-A1-26. The sequence continues at coordinate 2,260 of NZ_JBQSXN010000156.1, read as the reverse complement.
TTTAAATAAGCATGCCGTATATCAGAACAGGTTAATCCCATTCAACAATACTATTAAGAGATTATGGAATACCATTATGGGATTACCAAAGACTGACGATATTAGGGTTGGGAATCAGCGCGTTACCCTTAATGCCTTTAATGGCACTGAAACCAAAGAACACTTACGGCAAACAGCGGTGCAGATTATTGCCTCAGGCCCCTCAATTGCTGACTTAGTATTTAACAATCAGCAATTGGGTACTCCAACTATCTTTGTCAATGGTAGCCTCAGTCTGCTCTCAGAGCAGACTTTTACGTCTATTGCTGGCTGGGTGATTAGTGACGCCCGCTTTATCCATCACCAACCAAATATTTTAAAAAACCACTATAATGGTCAACCGCTATACGCAACCCTTGCTGTATTCGAAGCTTTAGCCGCCTCACATCCAGAGATTATGCTCAACTATCATCAAGCAATGCGCGTTTTATATCCCGTAGATCGGCCGTGGGGCGTTAAATCTAATAAGCCTTGGCACAGTAAACTGGCTTTAACAGCCAAGCGGCTGATTAGAAAAAGCTCCTTGAAAGAGTTTGCAGACCATCCAAGCTTCGTCATCAACAGTACTCATAAACCAAAGCCCATTGGTGTATCACTTGATGTCACTGATGGTTTTGTAGAAGCAGGAACCGTTGCTTATGTCGCCGCACAGCTGGCATTCTCTCGCCAAGCCTCTGCTATTCATTTATACGGCATCGACCTACTTAATAGTAACCAACCGCGATTTTATGAAAACAAAGACAATAGCGCACCCTGTAAACTGGATAAAGCGATTACAGATCGTATTGTGCCGTCGTTTAATCTATTAGGAAAGGTCTATAAGGATCATGGTGTGACTGTCTATAATCATTCGCCCGTATCTAAAGACTTGTTTGATGAGCTTTATTAATACTACCTTCTAGGGCGTGCTGAACATTCAAACTGACTTTACTTGAACAAATTTTAGATACTGACGGGCGATGCTGTGAGGCAAAAGTCTATTATTCAATTGGACTTTATAATCATCCAGATTGGCGAGCGCCTGACTCATTAACGTTGCCAACGCATCAGTATCATCTACAGGTATTAAGTTTTGCTCAGGTAATAACTCTTTTGGTCCAAAGGGACAATCTGTGCTAATAACTGGTACTCCTAACGCCTGTGCCTCAACGATGACATAACCGAACCCTTCAAATTTAGACGTCAGCACCATTAATGCTGCGCCAGCGATTAATGGATAGGGATTGCCCTGAAACCCCAAAAACTTGACACTGTCATCAATACCAAGTTGAGTCGCCAATTGTTTCATTTCATCTTCAAGTTTGCCTTCACCTACTAACACCAACGGCAGCTGCCGATCTGTTTTGGCATATGCTCGCAACAAATCCTGATGGTTCTTCATCGTATCGAATGACCCTACATGAATAATGTATCCTTTAGCAGTTAAGCCAAAACGCTCAAAAACTGATGACTGAGCGGCTGATTTTTTGATTTCATTGGTATCGCACGGGTTGTATATCGTCGTCGTTCTATTGAGGTTATTGCCGATAAGTGTTAATAAATCCTTACGCGCCCCATCGCTGACACAGCTACAAGGATGGGCACCATACACCTTTTTTAAATGCTGGATAATATGATTGGGACTGTCTAGTAACTGTTGTTCAAACTGTTTAGATAAGGCAGTATGTAAGACATTGATAATATTTGGCAGTTGACTATAAGACATAATCCAATTTACTTTATAGATATTAGCCAATATTAAATCTGGTACCCTTATATTTTTAAGTACATAGTGATCTATACGCTTTGCAACGGTTCTATATCCTGCGGCTTGCTCGGACTCTTCCTCGAAGATGGCTTTATTGTGAGTCTGGTTGTATGCCACGACATGATGCTGGACGCGATAATCTAAAGGCATTTTCTGCGTATTCTCTAAACAGAGTACATGAACGCTATAGCCCATATCCGCATAAGCACGCGCCAAAGTCGCTACCATGCGTTCAGCACCGCGACCTTCTAACGCCTTTAATATCAGCAAAATAATGGGTTGTTTCATATAATTTTTAATATAATAATATAGTCGGTATGCTAGGGCGTGTCCTCATTTTAAAAATGGTGATAAAAATGAGTTAAATTGCAGTTAAACAAGGAAAATAGTGCAGATAATATCGGGATATTAGCCAACTATTTGACAATGTTTGGCAAAATTTAGCCATTTTTAGCCCATTTAAGTATTATCGTT
>NZ_JBQSXN010000155.1:0-2431 GCF_052378235.1 Psychrobacter sp. AOP3-A1-26 | reverse complement strand
TAATAATCATAACCGACGCTATAGCCAGACTTATGAGCCTAATCGCATTGATATAAGCTACATACTCTATTGAAAAAAACATTTGTTATGGCGCTGTTATGCACACAAGGGACATTTATTATGTGGAAGAATATGGGACTGACAGGCAAGATTATTGTTGCCATGATACTCGGTATCATACTGGGTTTATTGATAAACTATTTAGGACTGAACGCTGAAGGCAGCTTCGTTAATACTTATGTCACCAACGGTTTTTTTGCTATTGTCGGTAAGCTGTTTGTCAACTCGCTCAAAATGTTGGTGGTGCCTTTAGTTCTCATCTCGCTTATTTGTGGCGTTTGCGGCATTGGTGACATCCGTTTACTTGGTCGCATTGGTACCAAAACCTTTCTTATCTATATGATGACAACGGCCTTAGCGATTGCAACAGCGATTGGGCTTGGCTCGCTATTTGGTATCGGTAAAGGCATGAATATCGAAACCGAAGCAGCGTTTGAAGCCGCGTCAGCACCACCATTGCTCGATGTATTCTCAAACATCATTCCGTCCAACCCCATCAGCGCGATGGCGAATGGCGATATGTTATCGATTATCTTCTTTGCCATTCTCATCGGTGTCAGTATCTTGATGGTTGGTAAACCTGCCAAAGGCTTGGTACAAAGCTTAGAATTAATTAATGAAATCATCTTAAAGATGGTGACCATTATTATGAATCTTGCTCCTTACGGCGTTTTTGCACTCTTAGCCAAAGCCATGTCTGAGCTTGGATTGGACCTTATTTGGTCGTTGCTCGGCTATGTGGTGGTATTGATTGGTTCATTGGCTTTCCATTTTTTCATTACCCTGATGATCGTACTCAAGGTCTCTTCGGGCTTATCGATCAGAACCTTTTTGGCAAAAATGCGTGAAGTTCAGATTTTTGCGTTTAGTACCTCAAGCTCAAACGCGACAATTCCTATTACTTTGCGTACCGTCACTAAGCGTATGGGGGTCAACAATTCAGTCGCTTCATTTACCGTGCCTTTTGGTGCCACTATCAATATGGATGGTACGGCTATCATGCAGGGCACGGCGACTATTTTTATTGCCAATATTTATGGCATTGATTTGGGCGTGACCGAGTACCTGACTGTTATTTTAATGTCAGTGCTAGCCTCTATTGGTACCGCTGGTGTGCCGGGTGTTGGTTTGATTATGCTTTCCATGGTATTTGCCCAAGTCGGCCTACCTATCGAAGGTATCGGCCTTATTTTAGGTGTGGATCGTATCTTAGATATGCTACGTACCGCTGTAAACGTCGGTGGTGATGCGGCCGTCACTGCTATCGTGGCAAAATCAGAAGGCAAAATGGATTTAGCAATTTACAATGATCCTGATGCTGGAGCAAAAGACTTGTTTGACGGTCATATCGATGAAGACAATGAGCGTGAATTTTCAGAAGTCTTTAGTGATGGAATCATGGGTAGTGAGTACGATGACATTGATCGTCGCCACTAGTCATTCTTATTATCTATAAATGCTTATTAATAAAAAAACCTCAGCCACATTTCACATTGGCTGAGGTTTTTTTGGCTCGGCTACGTATACTTTCTTAATAGATATCACCCACTCACTGTGAAAACTTAGATTAACCAATAAAGCGTTAGGACAATTAACCAAAAACGTACTTGGTTATCATCGCCAAGCATACCAAGACAATCATTGGACGAATCAGCTTACTACCGCCTTTGACCACCATATGCGAGCCAAAATACGCCCCTATCGTTTGACCTACCATCATTGCTAGCCCTACTTTCCAAAGGACATTGCCGCCCAAGATAAAGAATATTAACGAGCCAATATTGGTAGACAAGTTCAATACCTTTGCCGCGCCTGTCGCTTCGACTATCTGCCGGCCGCGCAATGCCACATTCCCAAGCGCAAAAAACATCCCCGTTCCAGGTCCCATATAACCATCATAAAAGCCAATCAAGGGCGCAGCAACTTTTTGCCATTTGCCTTCTGAAATACGTGGTGCCGCTTCTACCTCACCAAGTTTGGGTGCAAATAAGGTATAAATACCGATAGCGGCAATCAAAAACGGAATCAGTTTTTCGAGTAAATCCGGTGGAGACATCTGTACCGCAATACTACCAATCACCGAACCAATAAAAGCAGCGATAATAGCCACTTTTATACGCTGCGGCTTGACCACCCCTTTTTTGATCATCGTAATGGACGCTGCCAATGCACCTGAGGCGGCTTGCAGCTTGTTGGTGCCTAGCGTTAGCACGGGTGGGATATTGGCAAGCAACATAGCGGGTATGGTCAACAAGCCACCGCCACCAGCAATGGCATCAATAAATCCTGCCAGCGCTGCTACAGCAGTAAGCATTAAAATAATCTCTAATGAGAGTGATACATCCATGACGCTGACCTACAAGTTTTAAAA
>NZ_JBQSXN010000154.1:0-2483 GCF_052378235.1 Psychrobacter sp. AOP3-A1-26 | reverse complement strand
AGCCCTATATAAATATCTTCTTAATAGATATCTTCTTAAAATTGATGCATTTATTATTGAAATTTAAGTTTGGGCAGAAATGCTAAAACTGCTACACTGAATATCAGTAATGGACCTACCTTTTAATAACAAAACCAGAAGACAGCCACCCTCATGCAAAATGCCCCCCAACCGCTCAATGATATGCTAGTCAGTAAATCATTCTCAGCCGCCGACTATGTTCCTACCCTCGACGCCATGCTAGCGCGTACGCTAGCGCGTATCGAACTTAAAAAAGAGCAAGGGTTACGTACCCCAGACGAGCTATGGATTGTCGATCACAATGACGTTTATACCCTTGGACAAGCCGGTAAAGAAGAGCACATTTTGCAACGTACCAACACCCCTATTATCAAAACGGATCGTGGTGGACAAGTAACTTGGCACGGGCACGGACAACTGGTTATTTACTGGTTGTTTGATTTAAATAGCTTAGGCTGGAGTGTACGCAACATGGTATCGCATGCCGAACAAGCCATTGAAGACGTCGTCAACGATTGTATAAAAAGTCAATCGTCACCTGACAGCACTCATATCAGCGCCCATGCTCGCCGTGATGCACCTGGGGTTTACTTATACGGCAGCTCATATAGCGCTTCATCTGATGAGCTGTCACAACTGCCATCTAACGCACCAGCAGATGATGCAATCATGCTAGGGAAAATCGCTTCTCTAGGTTTCAAAATCAAGCACGGTTTTAGCTACCATGGTATTGCTCTTAATTTAAACTGTAATTTGTCAGCATTTAACGCCATTAATCCGTGCGGTTATGCAGGGATGCAAATGTTACGATTGGCAGACTTTGTGCCAATGCAGCAGTCAAAGCAGCAGTCAAAAGTTACAGCCTTGGACGAAACTCAAAACAAACTGACTCCTCAATCGTTAAGTTATGAGCAAGTCACGCAAAAGCTCATCGATAATATTGCTCAGCGTCATGCAGGACACATTGAATTGCGTGCGTTAGCGCCAAAAGCGTCAAAGTAATGTCTTTGAGTCTTTTTTGCATAATCCTTTTACGCATAATATCTTGCATGCTTGGACTTAAGCATTATGAGAAAATTTGAGTCAAACTTGTTATAATCGCAGGCGGCACAAACTGGGCGCAGCGATAACTATGCCGCACCAACATTTCACCCTTTACTGTTCAAGTATTTATAACAAAAGCACATTGGAGCAATTTATGGCAGATTTTAATAAAATTTTAGACGCAGGCGACGTCGACGGCGGCATCATTAACGTCGTAGTAGAAATCCCAACCGGTAGCAGCCATAAAATCGAATGGAACCGCGAATTGGCGGTATTTGAGCTTGATCGTGTTGACCCGCAAATCTTTGCCAAACCTTGTAACTATGGTTTTATCCCACAGACTCTTGATGAAGATGGCGACGAGCTTGATGCCTTAATCATTACAGAACAGCCTTTAACCACTGGCATTTTCTTAAAAGCCAAAGTAATTGGCGTCATGAAGTTCGTTGATGACGGCGAAGTCGATGACAAGATCGTCGTCGTACCAGCTGACGACCGTGATACAGGCAATGCTTACAACAGCCTAGCGGACCTACCAAAGCAGCTAATCAACCAGTTAGAGTTCCATTTCAGCCACTATAAAGACCTTAAAAAACCAGGTACAACGGTCGTTGAATCTTGGGGTGACGTTGCAGAAGCCAAAGAAGTGATTAAAGAATCTATCCAGCGCTGGAAAGATCTATAATTAGTCCGGATAGCTTATAACATGAGGTTTATCATAAATAAGATAGGCTTTATGAAAAATACCGCAGACACGATGATGGCTGCGGTATTTTTTTGCTTGAATGTCAAGCTGTGTCATCAAGATGACACGCCCTAGCTATTTAAAGTAGGTATAATAAACCGTCCCGCCTATTCACATTTCTACGTCGTACTAAGGATCGTCATGTTCAACTCCGACCCCAACTCAAACCCAGTCAATGCAAAACTGCCAAAAGCGATCATTATGATGATCGAAAAAAACAACCTGGCAATGGCCATTAAAACATTGGCCGCGGACGAAAATATCAGTATGGATGATGCCAAAGTTCGAATTGATGCGTACGAGACCGAATTGAAAGTAAAGCAGCAGCAAAAGCTCAATACTATCGCAAGCAAGCAAGGCATCCCGAACCATGCTATTAGCTTTGATAGAGAGCAAGAAGCTGAGGATGAAGACGAGTCTGGAAAATTAATAAAAAACCGCGTCAAAACCACGCCGTCTGAACAAAATTTTCAGAGCTTGCAAGAAGGCGTTGATAGCAAGCTCAATGATTTAAGCTATAAAAAACCGCTTGTTCCTTATTGGGCGAAGCGATTATTGGTTATAGCGATTATTATGGCAGGGTTATTTTGGATAATGTGGCGTATCTTTGGCTAAAAGAAAACTGAAGTGTCTTGTCTGTCGACATTTTTATCAAGCATCCTTTCCGACTAAC
>NZ_JBQSXN010000153.1:0-2563 GCF_052378235.1 Psychrobacter sp. AOP3-A1-26 | reverse complement strand
GCATTTGGTATTGCACTTCATGTGTTAATCTAAGATTTGGTTAATAAAGATTAATTTTTAGAAATAACACTGATTGTCGATAGGACTTATCATACGATAATGCTAGGTTACGAACCTTTATGAACCATTAAGAAAGGTAACGATTGTAGCTTATGACTATAAAATAGTCTGATAATACTCTTATCAAAGATAGTAACGATATTATTAACGCGCTAAGGAATGGACATGCCAAAGATCTTGTTAGGAGATGATGACGAGGAATTGACTCAGTTATTACAAGAGTACTTAAATAATCATGGCGTCGATTGCGACTGTGTTTATGACGGCGCGGCGGTCATTGAGCGCTTGCAAACGCTAAAGAATGACGCTGTCTATGATTTACTAGTGCTCGATATTATGATGCCAAAAATGGATGGCTTAAGCGTATTACGTCAGCTACCGAGTATCAGCAAAATACCTGTCATTATGCTGACTGCCAAAGGCGATGAGATTGACCGTATTATTGGCCTTGAGCTGGGCGCTGATGACTATATTACTAAGCCTTGTAACCCCCGTGAGCTACTTGCGCGTATCAATGCGGTGATTAAGCGTACCCAAAATAGCACTGCTAACCCATCGCTTTTAGAAGATACGGCATTACCTGAGAGTCGCCTATATCTAGATCCAAACCAGCGTCTTTGTCAAATAGATGGCGTAGAGCTACAAGTGACAGGTACAGAGTTTGATTTGTTGCTGACCTTGCTCAAGCAAAAAGGAGAAGTCGTCAGTAAAGACTGGCTGTCCGAGCAAGTGCTACAGCGAGAGCTGCAGCCGTTTGATCGCAGCCTTGATGTCCACGTCTCACGCTTACGTAAAAAGTTACAGCCTTTTCATGATGAGCCAATTAAAGCGGTGCGTGGTAAAGGCTATCAGTTAGTGATTTAAAACCTTTTAATAGCTGATTTACTGGCTATTTATTCAACAACAATCCTCTAAATAGCACTCATTTTGTTGAAATTTTATGATAAAAAAACCACTGTCTAAGATTCGTTTAACGCTATTCTGGCGTTTGTTTCTCAGCCTATTATTGGCCATTTTATTTACCGCCCTCTCCTCTATTTTGATTGAGCGCTGGTTGAATGAGCGTGCTTTAAATGCGCGAATGGAGGTGCAAATTGAGCGTCTGTTAATCAAACGTGAGTTAGTGGTGGTCGCTTTACAAACAGGTGAGATACAAAGGGTTCGGCAACTGTATCAAGATGATCGCGGTTTTATGAATCAAATCAGTATCTATGATGAGCAAGGCATGCTTGTTTTTCCTAAATACAATCAAAGGCAACACCGTAAAGGAAAATATCAATCAAATTTTAGAGATAACATAGCCCCTCAAAACCTGATGGCTGATAAACCGACCAAAAATGAGGATAGAGGCAATCCTGATCTTATCAACACGATTATAAATATTGATCAGCTCCGCAAAATAGCAGATACCCCTGTCACTTTGCCAAATGGAGAAACGCTGATTATTCAACTGCGTCCTAACCTACCCTTTAACGAAGTAGTTGCCTTGCAACGTGGCAACTTTGAGGTACGTTTTCTACTCATTATAATATTTAGCACCTTAGTTTGTGCTTGGCTTAGTCGTACTATGATTAGGCGTATGCGCCATGTCCAACATACGGTTCGGCAACTGATCAACGGCAATTATCAGACTGACCCTAGTCTAATTAATCTTGGCTCTGATGAATTGGGTCTACTGGCAAAAGATGTTGCCAAGCTAGCTGATCGATTGGTTGATAGTGAGTTGGCACGCAAGCAGATGTTGAGTGATATCTCCCATGAGCTGCGCTCGCCCCTAGCACGTCTTGAAGTGGCAACCGAGCTGACCCGAGACTTTGCGCCGAATGCTGAGCGTTATCTGGATCGTATTGATAAAGAATCTACCCGTATGAATGAGCTTATTGAACAAATTATTCATATTCAGTCCTTACAAATGCAGCAATACAGTATGATTGATTCAGAGAAAGAACAGGTAAATCTGATTGATTTAATTAGTGACATTAGCCAAGACGTTCGTTTCGAATTTCAAAATAAAAACGTAACGCTTGAGTGGCAACCTTCTATTAATGAAGAAGATTATTGGACGTTTGGCAATCATAAGCAACTACATAGTGCCCTTGAAAATGTGATTCGTAATGCTTTTATTCATACGCTCAATGATTCAGCCGTGACCATCAAATTAGTCCAAATTAAGCAAGATCATCGTATATCCGCTGTGCAAATTAGCGTAGCGGATGAGGGCCCCGGTATCGCTGATGAAGATGTGCTGCGGATATTTGAGCCTTTTGTGCGTCTTGACTCGGCACGCCAGCGGCAAACGGGCGGTTATGGATTGGGGCTTGCGATTGCTCATGCAGTGATAATAGCTCATAAAGGTAAGATTAAAGCTTATAATAGGACAGACCATCAAAAAGGCTTAGTCGTGCAAATTGAATTGGCGTCTTTTATAGGTTTATTAAAAGTTTAAGACAAGATTTTAAGACAAGTCAAGTAAGGTACTTCATGCAATCACCTATTCAGATAG
>NZ_JBQSXN010000152.1:0-2621 GCF_052378235.1 Psychrobacter sp. AOP3-A1-26 | reverse complement strand
TATTTTGAACAATTTATCTATGATTATGCTCTTGCCAAGTGGCATGCTCGCACACTTCACAACACCAACTGTCTTTTGCTCGCATAATAGCTATGTCCGCTGGCACTTCTAAAGGACAAACATAGCCACAATAAACGCATTGCACATCATCTAGATAGGCAAAACACTGAGCGACTGTATCAAACAGAATATGAGAACTGATGTCATACTTTCGACAAACTCCTTCCACATGCCCGATAAAATCACTTCTATGATCATAGGCCCAGTAATCACTACAGATTTTTAGGTCCCGTGCGTTCTGAGTCATATTCGGTTCAAGTTTTACACTCATAACGTTCTCCTTAAAAGCCATAGACCGGTTGCGGTAGAAGCCTATAAAGCTCGCTTTGCAGCTGCTGACACATTTCATCAACAAGATAAAGATAATCAGGATTGTCATCCAAGCGCTGCTGTACCCATACTCGCAGTGCCATATGATTGTCAAAACAAGCCTTCACTCCTAGAAACCTTGCCAACCCCGTGCCGGGCTGAATACATAGCTCGCAAATGAGTGTATTAGCAATCTGATTAGCATCCTTACTGATAGCACCGTCAGGTTTAAACTCGCCAAACAGCTTGTCATAATTAATAATTTTCATTGCGACGTCTCCTTGTCAGTTTGTGCATTCGTCAACTTCTCCTTGCTTGCTAGTAGCAGAGTATCCATCGCTGAGCCATCTTGGCGAGTCACGTCAGGCACGTAGCGGCTGTACACCCGAAACAGCATCTCCGTACTACTGTGACCCATCTGCCGCGCGATCCACTCAGGGTTCTCACCAGCAGCGAGCCATAGCGTCGCTGCGGTGTGCCGAGTCTGATACGCACGCCTGTGTTTCAGACCGAGTAGGGCAAGCGTGGGTTTCCATATCCGCCGATTCACATTTCGATACTCCAAAGGGTTACCCTGTGAATTGCAAAATACAAACTCTGATTTACCATGCGTGACAGCCTTTTGATCTTGCAGCGCGTTATATACTAACTGCGACATCGCAATCTCACGCTGTGAGCCTAGCGTCTTTGTCGGACCCATCTCGCCATTGACCAATGCACCGCGAATACGAATCTCACGCCGATCAAAATCAACGCAGTCCCATTTCAGTCCGTCGATCTCACTGGTACGCATTCCCGTAAAAAACCGAGTCGTATAATATGGCTTATAGTCAGCGCGAACATGCTTCAAAAACAGCCACACCTCTGTGAGAGTAAAAGGATTCACATCAGGACGAGCTTGCTTGAGATTCTTAATATTCTTATAAGGCGTCTCAAACTCATAGCGATCAGCCGCCTCTTGTAGTATCATACGCAGTGGTACCATGATCTCGTTGATCCGTGCTACAGACAGACTTGACTGGGCATCTCGACCGTAACGAACTTTGGCGAGGGAGCTACGGAAAGCCAGCAAGTCTGTTTTCTTTATAGCATGTACTGCTTTAACACCAAACTCAGGCAATAGATACTTACCAAGTACAATCTGAACCTTACCTTGATAGCTCGGCCGCCATTCAATTTTCTTCTCTTCATACCAAATATCAGCAAACTGCATAAAGGTTGGATTGCGACTGATACAAGCTTCCGCCCTATCAGCCAGTGCAGTCATTTCCTGTGCACGTTCACTCTTTGGGAAGTAGGCGGCATAATCAAATAATCCTAGAGTGATTTCCGCTTCCATTTTTTCGATGATTTTAGCCAGCTTCTTTCGATTAGCTGGAGTGTCAGTGAGATTGGTCGTCTCACGGCAACGCATATTCATATATCGAAAATCTACAAATAGCTTGCCACGTCTCGCTCTTATTGAGGCCATAATTAAACTCCTTAGTTCAGCAACATTTATTGTAAGGCCATACCATTGATAGTACTCATAACCGGCTTACACATATCCTCCTCGATACGCTCCCACACATATAAAATCTTACGGCCGCCAAAGGGGCGTATATAATGGATGTTTTCAATCAAAACCGTGTCCTTAAGTTGGTTACGGATAGTACGTGCGTCGTATTTGATACGATCGGCTAATTCTTGAGTAGTGAGGTAAGTCTGTGACATAATAATTCTCCATGTGAAATAAATTTACTATTAGTGAGTTATTAGTTATCACTAATGAGTATATATTATCTATAAATATTATCACTTGCAAGCACTTTTTTATCACTTTAGGGATTTTATGTATGATTAAGCTCAATTTACCCGTTTTATTTGCACAAAAAGGCATTCGTGTGGCAGATGCTGATAGGATGTCTAAACTAGGAAGGTCTACTCTATATCGAATGTATAATAACGAAGTCACTCGAATAGATTTCGATTCACTAAATGAGCTGTGTAAGCTTTTAGATTGCACGCCTGGAGATATTATCCTCTATGAAGAAGATAAGATTAGTGAGAAATGATTTTTAGAGGGAGGTTAAAATGCTTATTAAAAGAGTTGATAGCAGAGTATTGAAAGCCATTAAACTTGACGATATTGAGTATTTTACTCTGCCCAATTATTTTTTAGGTTGGGGTCAATTCAATATTTGCGGTTTTAGGGCAGGGCACGGTTTGGGCACCAAATGGGCACCGCACCGAAAATAAACTTTTTGACTGAG
>NZ_JBQSXN010000151.1:0-2666 GCF_052378235.1 Psychrobacter sp. AOP3-A1-26 | reverse complement strand
TCAGTATATTTCTCATATATCTTTTCTAAGATTTTAGGCGACTTAATATTGTTTAAGATTTTTCCATCAATTTTTGTCACCTCCTCCAATTCCCTAATACCGTTATGACCATTATTACTTTTTAAATCTATGCCAGTATTACTCATATTTTCCAACATAGAGTTTTGAACAGCGTCAAAATGACTACTTTGTTCTTTAAAACTTCCCTCAATAACCTCCTCTAGAAACTGATAATCAGCTTCAGAAATCTCATCTTCTACAGATTTAAATACCTCTAAGGTTTGTTCATGCAGACTATTGAGATTTTTCCTAGATTCGTCAGCGTAGTCAACAATACTATTGCTAGATTGGCTTGAGAAAAGACTAAATATAAACTGCATATTATTTGTAATCATTTTATTTGCTATTTCATCAATAAAGTCTCTAGAGAGGTATTCTTTATACACGATAAGCGGATTTATATATGGATTAATTATAGCAGCACCAGTTATTTTAAAATTTTGATCGACCTCAAATATCATTCTTCTAGCTTTAAGATTTTCCAGCACTTGTAAAAAATTGTCTGGTTCACCTGAGCGTTCAATTTCGTTAAGTGTTTCGTTAGAATATATGACCTGACAATTATATCCTGCAAACTGTCCATCTTCTATCAACATAGGATATTCAACAATCTTATCTAAAATATTTTGGTCTAGATAAAGTGTTGATTTTCCATGATATATTTTATTGAAATTCAGTTCTTTGAAGTTCAACTTACTATAGTCTGCTATATCTTCAAAATGGGGCATAATAATTACTCCCGAACAGGTAGTACGACTTATTAATTATTCGTAGATCAGTTCGTAGGTTGGGTTGACGAAGGAGACCCAGCTGTTTCATATTCATCAAAACCAACTCGTTGGGTTTCATCCTTCGACACCAACCTACAATCTAAACGCGGAATCACCTACAATCCGTAGGTTGGCGTGGAGCTTGCGACACCCAACAAAATTAAGTAATATCAGCTATCAATTATCATTTGCAGAATAGCATGCAATATCGAAGGCACTATCAAAAAGGAGCAACCTACTTTTTCACTATCAACCTAGCTGATAGGTCTAGCGATTTGTTAATCAAAGAAATTGAAACACTTCGAAATGCTTTTCAAACGGTCAAACGAAAACATCCCTTTCATATTGATGCTATCGTTATTTTACCAGACCATTTGCATATGTTATGTACCATGCCAAATAATGATGCAGACTTCTCTAAACGTATCAAGCTAATCAAATATTACTTTTCTTATCATATTGCTAAAACAGAATATATCTCAAATAGCAGACTTAAAAAAAGCGAGCGCGGTATTTGGCAACGTCGATTTTGGGAGCATTGCATTCGCGATGAAGCAGACTATCTAGCACATATTGATTATATTCATATGAACCCTATTAAGCATGAGTATGTTAAACAAGTTAAAGACTGGCAATACTCCTCATTTCATCGATTTGTGAAGGATGGTTTGCTTCCTATTGATTGGGGCTGTTGAGAATGTTCTTTTGATATTTAGATATTGGGTGTCGCAAGCTCTACGCCAACCTACGTGTTATCATTCATTAGTCAAGATAAGGATATCTTTAATGAAAATCACAAATCATTCAAAACTAAAAAAACACGCCTTTAAAGCGCAAAAAACTATCGTTAAAAAAATAGTTAACCTACCCAAACCCATTCTACGCAAAATTGCTGGCAAGCCTGTTATCATAGATGGACAGACTTTAGATGTCTCAGTTCAAGTGATTTTAAAGCTATTTAGCCCACCACCTCACTATATAGCTAGTGTCGCCAGCACTCGTAAACAGATCGATGGACAAGGCCCTTTATTAGCTCAGTCTGATCATAAAGACATCATCACCGATGAGTTTAAGCTCGATGTATCTAGCGGTGACAGCATCCGTCTACGTCGTTATCGCCATCGTGATGCTAGTGATAATAATCAGCCCGCTTTAGTGTTTTATCATGGCGGTGGTTATGTTGCCGGCTCTCTTGAATCACATGATTTAGTTTGTCAACATTTGGCAGCGGATGGCAATTGCACCGTTATCGCAGTAGATTATCGTCTAGCGCCTGAGCACCCCTTTCCTACCCCTGTCAATGATGGGTTAGCCGCTTATCGTCATATTGCGAATAATGCCGATAAATTTGGCGTTGGTGCGACGCGTCTAGCAGTTGGTGGAGATAGCGCAGGCGGTAACTTAGCAGCTGTCGTAGCTCAGCAAACCAAAGACGATAACTATCCGCCAAAGTTGCAAACGTTATGGGTGCCTTGGGTAGATATAAGTAGTGAACGCGCGTCGTATGAGCTATTTGCTACGCGGTTCTTTTTAGAGCGAGCAAAAATGCGTTGGTTTAAAGACCATTATCTAAGTGATGAAACGGATGCAACAGACCCAATGGCATCGCCTATATTTGGTGATTTAAAAGGCGTCGCCCCTGCCGTTATTCTAGTAGCGGGGTTTGATCCTCTGCGTGATGAAGGTATTGAGTATGCCAATAAACTTAAAGAAGCTGGTGTAAATACGAAACTCAAGGTTTATGAGACGATGCCGCATCTATTTCCCCTTTTCGCAGGCGAGATAAAAGATGCTAAGGTAGCTTTTGATGACGCGACTCGAACGCTTAGACGGTTG
>NZ_JBQSXN010000150.1:0-2682 GCF_052378235.1 Psychrobacter sp. AOP3-A1-26 | reverse complement strand
TTTTTATTATAGTCAGCTCACAATAAAAGAGAGCTGTAGATAACAACGTGCCACTGGTATCAGTTTTTCTTGCATGCTGTTCGCAGGCGTGACAGAGGCTGCAAAAAATTGATACCAGCAGCACTGTATCGTTTTTAAATTGTATCGACTATACTTTTATATTAAAGGGATCTTAAAAGAGCAGCTTAAGGTTTAATCAATACTTTGCCTTTTTTCTCAGATTGTACTTTTTCAGAGACCGCTTTTTGAATATCGGCTAAATTATAAACGCCACCAGTAGGCAGTTTTAATGTACCGCTAGCCGCGCGTTCGATCAGCTCTTTCGTTAAGCGCTGCATATCATCGTCACTGATCTCTTGCATCAGATCGCTGGCCCAAAAGCCTTTTACTTTGCTCAAATTAAAAATCAGATGACTGGGGTTAATCATCAGCGGTTCGCCAGACATAGAACCTAAGGAGGCCATCGCACCGTGTTTACCTAGTAGCGATAGGAGCTCACCACCAGACTTACCACCAACCGCATCGACTGCACCGTTTATTTTGGCATCACCAACGATTTTTTGTACTTGTTCTTTCCAGTCGTCATCATCGGTTACCACGTTATTTTTGGTGATACCAAGCTCAATCAGCTCTTTTTCTGACTCTTTACTGCGCACTAAATTAATCGTATTAATATTGCGCTCGGGCGCAAGCATCGCCATAGATTCACCGACTGCACCGTTAGCAGCGTTTTGGATGATCCATTGGCCGGGTTCGATGTTTAAGAATTCAATCAGTAACAGCGCACTCATAGGCATAGCGATGAGTTGAGCCGCCATTTCATCGTCGATGGCGTCTGGTATCGGAATGATACGTTGGGCTGGCGCAATAAAATACTCCGCCCACGTGCCCTCTACACCAGAAACGACCACGCGCTGACCTTTTTTAAAGCTTGCTACGTCTTTACCAAGCAGGTCAATAGTACCCACCGCCTCAGAGCCGCCAGTCGCAGGTAGCTTAGGTTTATTACCGTATTCACCTTTAATAGTCACTAGGTCATGATTGTGGATGGAGGATAAGATAGTCTTGATACGAACCTCATTACCCTTCGGTTCTGGAGTAGGGCTATCGGTTACGCTTAGGACTTCTGAAGGTTTACCAAAATTATTATAAGTTGCGCTACGCATAAGAATTTCCTTTATTTATTTTTTAGGTGGATAGATAAAAGTCGCTGATCATTTTTATTATTGATATATAGTCAGTCCGAAATAAAAGCGATACGATGGTAGTGACGTGCTACGGCTATAAATTTTTGTAGCCTCTGTCACGCCTGCGAACAGCAAGCAAGAAAAATTATAGCCATAGTACGGTATCGTTTTTAAAATGACTTCACTATAGATATACAGAATCGTTATCAGTCATCAACCTTAACAACTTGGCCTTGGCATACTCAACCTGAATTTGGTTAAGCAACCTTATTGTTTGCTGACAATTGTAAAAAGACAAGCGTCTAAGGTTAGCGTCTAAGGTTAAGGTAACGTTTCACCCTAAATATTAGAGTCTGTTCCCTTCTAAGCTACTGGACTGATTGCCAAAAAAAAGCAATGGCAGCGTTCCATAGTTAGGAGACGCCGCCACTGCTTATAATACTAATCATACTAATATTTAAAAAAACTATTAAGCTCTTAAAAGCACCTTGCCTTTCTTCTCAGATTGCAATTTACCGTCAACTGCTTTTAATACGTCTTTCAAATCAAACACCGCTTCAACGGGTAGTTTTAATTTGCCATCAACCGCACGATCTATCAGCTCTTTGACCAGACGTTTTTTATTGTCGACACTCATTTCTTGACTGAGTTTACTGCCCCAAAAGCCTTTTAAGATAGCTTGTTTAAAGATCATATCAGTCGGATTCAGCATCATCGGCTTACCTGACATCGCGCCAAATACGGCGAACACTCCACCATGACCCAGTAGCGATAACAGATTACCACTGGCTTCACCGCCGACAGAATCAACCGCTGCACTGATTTTATCATCGCCAATGATAGCTTTGACTTGGTCTTTCCAGTCATCGTCTGACGTATTGATATTATTTTTGATATCGAGCGCTTCTAACTCTCCGAGCGCATCGCTACTACGGACGAGGTTAATGGTTTTGACGCCGCGCGCCGCCGCTAGCATCGCCAGTGATTTACCGACCGCACCATTGGCGGCGTTATGGATGACCCATTGACCGCTTTCTACTTCGAGAAATTCAAGCAGCATCAATGCACTCAGCGGCATAGCGATCAGCTGCGCCGCCATCTCATCTTTTAAGCTATCAGGTACAGGGAAGACCATGTCGGCTGATGCCACAAAGTACTCTGCCCAAGTGGCCTGCACGCTGGCCGCTGCCACGCGTTGACCGACTTTTAAGTCTTTGACCTCGCTGCCAACCGCATCGATGACACCCAAGGCCTCAGAACCACCGATAGCCGGCAGCTGAGGTTTAAAGCCATATTTTCCGCGAATGGTGAGTAGGTCATGATTATGAATAGAAGCTAAGATAGTTTTGACGCGGACTTCATTGGCTTTTGGCTCTGGAGTAGGGCGGTCACCGACACTCAGTACTTCAGTTGGTTTGCCGAAATGATCGTAAGTTGCGCTACGCATGATAAATTCCTTTATTTATTATTTGAGTGATTGTCTGATTAAATATTT
>NZ_JBQSXN010000149.1:0-2809 GCF_052378235.1 Psychrobacter sp. AOP3-A1-26 | reverse complement strand
ATGGCAAAAAACCATATCGCTTGGTAGTCATTAATAAAGATACTAAAACTGTTTCTCCTTTGAGCTACTCTTTGTCAGACGCTAAGGACAGCCGTGGCAATCCAGTTACTATAAATAAAAAAGGTGAAACTATACATTTCGACTTTAGCCCCAAAACAGATAAATTTTGTTTTTCGGGTAATATCGACGCCTATAGAAACTCATACGGTTATGAAGATGGGCCTTTCTGTTTCAAGTATGATCGAGAGTATCAGAGCTTAGTTAGAGAGTATTAATTTTCGATACTACTTTAGAGACTAATAAGAAGTGTAATGTTATAAAGAAATAAGGCCTATATTAAACAGACCTCAGTCCTTTAGGTGCCTCTGTCTAAAGTTATTAGGGCAAGTAGCGACTAAAAGCATCTAAGAAATGATTTAGTTCGTAGCCTCTACCGCATTTAGGTTTCGTTCTAAGGGATTTAGGTTTGATTTTAAATCCTCTTAATAGATCGGAAATTTGCCGATCGGTAATTTTTTTACCATTATGGAATGTTGACCAGTGCATTTCTGGATCTTGGCATAAACTGCTTATTAAGTCTTTGGTTAAAATGCGATCGGTATCCTTTAGTTTGAATATGGTTTGGATATCCGATAATAGCTGCTCACTCAGACTTAGTTCGTCGTTCTCGATACCCGATATCTCGATACAGGCTCTGTAAGCCTGCTCTAGCCAGTTATCACCCAGTATCATAGCTATTTTTAGTAGGATTTCCCAATTGTCCTGCGCACGGTCGTTTATCGTAACAGGCAGTACTGGCTTAGCATCTTTTACTGCTTGCAGATTATCATTCGACCATCTAGCGAGTTTTGACTGAATACTGTTAGTGATATCTTCAGGTAAGTAACGCACTCGTTTTTTTGTCTCATGTTTCATTTTACGCTCTAGAGTGAGCGATATTGACCGATCTATCAATGTACCAGAGATTTTACCAATGCCTGAAATCGCTTTAGCGCAATAAACATTAAACGGCACTGGCTCATTATCATCACCAACACAGCGTATGATATATGCGTTATCGCGACTATGCCCAGCATTTAGTACACTTCGAATGCCCTCGTTATCGTTGATAAACGTGTCAATCTCATCGATGAACAAAGTCGGTTTATATTGTTCAATCGAACGAAATAAAGCAGAGCCAGTAATATTTGATGTTGATAATGGGCGTTTACTCATTCTGCTAATTAAAGTTAACAATGTGCTTTTACCACATCTCTTTTCTGGAGCATTTATCCATGCTATAGGTAGGATATGACTTGCAGGTATAACCCAAGTCATGAGTGTCCAGAGTGTAGTTGCTACTTTTACAGCGTCAGTACAGGCAATGTGATCATCTATTATCTGATATATTTGATCAGCTACTAAGGCAATATCTGTTACCGGTTCTGCGTATGGCTTAGTATCAACGACCAAACTATCAGAGGCCTCAGACTTCAATTTACCCCTAGCTTTCTTGACTAGCTTATCAAGTGATCGAACTGACATATTGTTGAGAGATTTCGCGGTTTCAGTTCGTTCTAGCTCATACTGCAGTTCTGATAATGTGGCAAGCCTATCGATAGTAGTCTGTGCTAAATCCGAGCTAATTTTTAAATCTTGTTGTGGTAAAATAACTGATGATGGCTGGTCAATGTCATCTGTAGTGGTTTTTAAGGGCCGGCCATCCTGCAAGATGGTTGGCTTTTCTATTAGATCGGCTAACTGTTCGTCAACTAGTTCAAAACAGGGGGGGGGATTATGTTTACTCATGATTATGCCTCCCCATCATTAGATGAAGAATGACTCTCTAGCCATGAGTTAACGTCTGATAAACGCCAAAGGCTAGCGCGACCTATTTTTATTGGAGCAGGAAATTTACCCTCATTTATGAGGTGATAGACGTGTTTAGCGGAAAATCCAGTGATGCCGCGCGAGGCGGGTCTGGCCGTAACTGTCCATTTCTGACCTGAGTTAGTGGCATAGTTGCGAGCTGAACGCTCAGGTTGGTTTGCGAGATCTGACATTCGCAAAAATCGATTTTTTAGTTTCATAACATTACTCCACAGCATTGTGAATTGGTGTTGCTGAGTGCTGTGGAGTAATGTTAATCGACATATTTAATAAATAGTATAGTTATGCATGCATAATATATTTTTTATCATAAGATTTATAAGAGTTTAATTTACAGATTATCTTTATGAGCTTTATAAGCTTGTCTTAATAACTCATAAGCGTATTCAAAGCTTGACTCTCCTTCTTCATCTATGTTTTCTTTAATGTATCTCATTGCTACTGTGCATTTAGTGAAACCTTGTTCTAGCATAACTTCAAGATATTGCTTCTTCTTTCGTTCACGGTACTCAGGGTTGTCAGCCCATCTTGTTTTGGCCGCCTTAGTGCCTTGTATTGAAGATATTTTTCTAAAATAGTCAGCACTATCATAAAAGATGGATTTACTACTACTAAAATACAATTGCATTGCATAGTCGTGATACATCAAGGCTATATTGAATGCTTCTGTATAATAGGCGATAAAAGATAGCTCTTTGAATGCATATATTCGAAATACTTCGAGGAACTTTAAGCTCAATCTTTTAGATTCAGATGAGGAGTATTTTGATAAAATATGATTGAACAACGAGGTGTTAGATAAAACCTCATTCAAAGAAATAGCTATTTTACTGAATAGTTCACTTATGTATTGATTTAATGCATATTCTTCTTTATTACCTGCAAAACCACTATCTTCGTATTTAGTTGAAAAATTATCTATATTGTTGAGAAAGTAAGG
>NZ_JBQSXN010000148.1:0-2818 GCF_052378235.1 Psychrobacter sp. AOP3-A1-26 | reverse complement strand
AAATCCTTTTATAAAGATAGTAAGCATTAACGTATAAAATAATACCAAACCCAAAAAGTACGATTAGCCGTGTCAAACTTGTTTAGTCTACAGTTCGTAGCACTTGCAGTCGTTTTCCTTGCTACTCTAATTTTTGTGAGTGATATAAGCGTAGATGTTTTTTGTCTATTATAGTTTTTTAGCCAAAAAAAAGGCTGCGATATAGTATACCGCAACCTTTTTAGAAAATCAGAATACAGCTACAGAGTAAGGTAACTTATCTTAAGACAGTTTATCTATAATTAGTTATTATAGGAAATAGTGATTATAAGCTTACTCGATTTACTTATTTACCCAGCTTATGCTTAGCAACACCGACCCAATGATTGGCAAACTGCTGTGCTTTATAAGCATAAGGCTTAGCTTTTTGGAGGTACGGTTTGCACTCTTCTGGGATGGCCGGCACAATATGTTTAGCAAGTTTATTGAACCACATCATTAGGCTATAATCGCCCTCGATGCTTAAGTTGCCTTCTTGTACCGCAGTCATAAAATCTGGCAGACTGCCTTTGGTCAACAGCTTAACGCCAGTCATAGAATCTTTAAAGCTAATCGTCAAATCAGCGTCTTTGGCATGACCGCCTTGTTGGCTAAATTGACCATCGGCAAAACTAAAAGAGCGGGCAATATCAGACTCTTTACTAGCGAATTCAATCGTGACATTGCGATCAGCGAATAGCGCT
The DNA here is from genome assembly GCF_052378235.1 of Psychrobacter sp. AOP3-A1-26. Taxonomy (NCBI): domain Bacteria; kingdom Pseudomonadati; phylum Pseudomonadota; class Gammaproteobacteria; order Moraxellales; family Moraxellaceae; genus Psychrobacter; species Psychrobacter sp. AOP3-A1-26. The sequence goes on along the minus strand of NZ_JBQSXN010000148.1, from coordinate 2,096 downwards.
TTGACGTCTTCGTCGTTGCTATCAGCAAGCATGGACAAGCGGTAGCCAATCACTGCCAATAACGCATCTAACGGATCAGACTTAATATCTAATACAGGAACAGTAAACATAATCAAACTCCTAAAATGAAACGCAAAATAATGCGTACTTTATAACAATTTTTGCGACAAATATATAGATAGATTATAAACGATTCAGTGCTATCTATTCTTTAGGAGTTACGTAGAGAGCGTTAAGTATCTTGTAACATTAGATGACGTTACTTTGATTGAGATAAGCTTATACCATGCATAAAAATGGGAATAGCAAGGAAAATGAGTACAAATGCAAAATACTGTTTGACTTGCCTCGCTTTTATTTTGGATTGATTTTATTAATTGATTGTATTAATAGAAGCGCGGTTGGTAATCATCATCATAAACAGGGGTATGTTCGATATAGCGCGCCGCTTGCAACTCACGCTGCTGCCGAACAGATTGGCTGACATCCTCATAACGTAACGCCCGATATAATACCCAACTGGCCAAAGGTAACCAGCTGATGCCCATGGCGACAATATAGCTGTGCCATTCCGATAGCTCTGAGAGCATAGGACGACTGGATAACATACTTTGGATCGCTTCCACTGTCAGCCAATAGGCCATACCGCCGAATAAGTAGAGCAGTAGCCAGCGCTGTGAGGATAACGCGAGCGCCACTATCAAGCCTGCCAATAAACCATAACCCAGCAATGCCGCCGTGCTCCAGGTATCGATACCGATAAAAGAAAATATAGTCAGTAACATCATTCATCTCGCTATTCATAAGGTGAACTTCAATGGGGCTATTATGAAAGTTTGCTGAGTAAAGCTAAAGAGGGCAAAGGCGACTTTGCGACAACAGTTGACGTTTGATTATTTGGAGGGTTTCTTTGATGTGGTGTTGCAGGATTTTGAAATAAGCGCCGCAAGGCTAAGCGCTTATTGTTGAAAGTAGAGAGATGGTTTTGCTAGGGCACGTCCTCAATCTGAATGAAAGCGATGTTGATACAAGTTTGTCGTATGATATTTTTACCGTTAATGACGGCGATGACCCCACAAAGACAACAGCGACACCAAAACCGCACCCAGTAGCATGAGCCCTAATGTCGTTAGCCAATGCGCGCCAGTAGGGTATTGCCATGGCAGAACATTGTTTATCGCCTCACTATTTAGCGACCCTAAAGCATCTACTTTCCACGGCCATACTTTTACCAACGAGCCGGCGATAAAACCGGTGAGTAGTGCAAGCGTTGCTTGATAATAGCGAGCTAGTAACCATTTAAGCGCGTGGGTAAATAATAACAGTCCCGTTGCCATACCTGCGACGACGGTGAATATTATAGTAAAGTTAAGCGTATGTACTGCCTCTAACACCGCATCATAAGCGCCCAGTAACAGCAGAATAAATGACCCAGATACCCCAGGTAATATCATTGCACAAATGGCGATTGCCCCTGCAAAAAATAAATAGGGTAAGCTTGGGTTTGTCGCCAGTAATGGCAAACTACTGATGACTACAGCAGCGCACAGGCCAATGACGAATAATGCTGCCCGTCCTATGTTCCAACGCTTAATCTCACTTAGTAAGATAAATACTGTAGCGATGACCAGTCCAAAAAAGAACGACCAAATCAGTAGCGGCTGATTCTCTAACAAGTGCTTAATAATGCCCGCCAAAGTCCTGATGCTAGTGGCAATACCCAATACCAAACACAATAAAAATGTCGCATCGACCTGTCGCCATACCGCGAGCAAGCCTTTGATACCACCTTCTTGTCGAAATATCTGCCAAAGATTGGGACCAATGCTGCCCAGTGCGTTAATCAAGCGTTCATAGATACCTGAAATCAGCGCAATGGTGCCGCCAGAGACGCCAGGTACGATATCCGCGGCACCCATGGCCATGCCTTTGATGTAAGTCCCGAATAGCTGCTTTGGGCTATCGCTGGATGCAGAAGTAGGAACAGGGGTTTTATCTAATGGCTGTGGCGCTGACGACTCGTTTGGCCGCGGTGAGTGTGGTGTCGTCATGGACAATCCTTCATTATTTTAAAATTGACTCAATTGTATCAAGAT
>NZ_JBQSXN010000147.1:0-2855 GCF_052378235.1 Psychrobacter sp. AOP3-A1-26 | reverse complement strand
CTCAAATACTCAAATACTCAAATACTCAAATACTCAAAATTATTTTAATTATATATATTCATGCTTGTCAAATCAAAATAGCCTCCTATCAGTATTTCATTAAATTAAATAGGCTCAAGAAAAATACTAATTACGCTTTAGGCTACGGTATGTTAGCCGAATCTTTTATAAACGAATCATTATTGCAACGATGATACTGATACTAGCTTGAGCTTGATTATCAAGGCAGACTTTCCTGCGTATAGCAGGGTTTGTTCTAACTATTCAAACCATCTGCTTCATCTTTAAAAGTTTCTACAACGACAGAGAAAATATCGTCCCAAACCTCATTATTTGCCAAAAACGGATAATCCTTCAGTAGCTTATTACTTTTAACACCCTTATTTTGTAGCATGCTGCGAATGATTCTATCGGCATAGCTGTTGGGCATCTCAACAATCTCTTTTATCGCCAGTCGTGCATGGTCATGCTTTCTTAGGTACTGCGACTCGTTATGCATCTCTTTTTCAATAACATGAGCAATCAATCCTGATAAGTACTGAACGTGAGGCGTTAAGTCCATAAAGCGCCATGCCGGTTGAATAAGGTGAGTGTTTTCAAAATTTAAGTTTGAGCGAATACCATCAGGGTAAGTAATCACCTGTTTATTAAAGCTGTAATGATCACGGATTTGCTCCATAAGTGGCACGGATACACGGTCTAAAATTTTATCATAGGCATGACGGTCTGAGGGATGCTCAGCGATGGCTTGCGATATAGGTAAGATAATCGGCTCATGAATGATCTGGTCGCGTCTGAGTACATCGTTAATTAGGAAGCGATGTACTCGGCCATTGCCATCCGCTAGCGGATGAATATACACAAAAGCAAAGGAAGCAACCGCACTACGTATCAGTGCCGATTGTCCCTCGGTCTTTTCCATAAATGCCTGTAACCCTTTGAGCTTTTCAGCAATGTCATCAGCAGGTGGCGCAATATAGTGCACAATCTCTTTAAAGCCATTGACCTGAGTATGCGACACAAAAACTGGTGATTGACGGATGCCGTACTGCTGAATAATAGTTTTACTACCCAATATCTCTTGTTGCAACTCTGCTAGCGACTCAGGATCAAGCGGAATATCGCCCTTGCCTGTGCGCCGTGCCATTACATCGGCGAAACGTTCAATACGTTTTAACTCTTTCCCTTCACCTTCTATAGTAAAACTGGCTTTACTCTCTCGTAATGTCATCCATACGGAGGCACGCATCAGTAAGTCTTGCCCAAATTCATCGTTAAGTTTGTCAACCATCATGGCAATATCGAGTGCAGCTGCTTGCGTAAAGGCCTCTGTTTTCACCAGTATCGGACAGAAATGACGGGTTCCTGCTAGATTATCATTGATACGCCAACGAGCATTCTTTATGACATGCGCAGGGCTTGAAGTAACCTGCTTCTTAGCATCTAAAGCGTCCACATAGTTACCGCCTAAATTACTCGGTACTGCTAACTGCTGACCCATGAGCCATTCATACAAGAAAGCCATTCTACGGGCATAGCTGCCTGTGGGCTCAGCGTTTACCCATGCTTGTACGTCATTAGCCCCTATCTGCTCAAACAAACGAGTCAGTAACTCTAAACTCAGTACTTCATGACGCATGTGAAATTGTAAGTGCGCAATGATCGTGTCCAGTGGACGCGCGGTTTCCTGATAAGCATTATGGATGACGTCACCGTCTTTATAGGTTTGTCTGCGCCCACCGATACTACTGCTGACATATAAAGGCGAAACCAGCTCGATGCTTGCATGACGGATAAGCCATGCTGCGCCAATAGGGTCTGAGGTAGGGGTGTTCATTATGAATGGCTCAAGCGATTATAGATAAGCCATTTTGCAGAAAAGCGATTATGAATGCAATATAATGATTATAATGAAGCCTCATTGCATTAAATCGATTTTTATATGACGCTGTGATGTCTTTAGATAAAGATCGAGGGGCGTTTTAAGTGGGCATAATTGATCGAAATTGAAGGTGGTAAATACCCCTCTTTTAACACAGCTACGTAGTAATAGAGTGCCTATTCTGTAAACAAAGTCTGCTTGCCTCGCGTGTAAAGCCTTATATATCAGCTGTTTACAAATAAAAATAAAGAATTAAATATTCCTAAACAAATGGCCACCTATTCTTAAATTGGCAAGTTCACTTATTACTACTTAGATTAACACATGAAGTGCAATATCAAAGAGCAGGTGAAAAAGAGGCCTAGATGCGCTAGCATCAAAGCTACTATCCACCGCCAAAGTGAGATTGCAACCATGAGCTATACACATCTAAGCCTAGAGGAACGATATCAGATTTATGCCCTTAGAGGGGCACAACATAGTATTAAATTTATAGCAGGGGCATTAGGCAGAAGTCCCAGCACCATATCAAGAGAGCTTAGACGCAATAAAAGCCTACGAGGCTACCGAGCAAAGCATGCAGACAACACCGCTAAAGCGAGGCGAGCAAATAATGCCTTCACCATCATTTTAAACGTCTGGGACTGGGTCGTGACTAAGCTTAAACTGCAGTGGAGTCCTGAGCAAATAGCAGGCGTTCATAGTGGAGTCAGTCACATGAGTATCTATCGTTACTTATGGACGGATAAGAGGCAAGGCGGCACGCTATGGCAATATTTAAGACGCAAAGCCAAACCCTATCGTCAAAGGCTTACCACTGAGACTCGTGGGCGTATTAATGACAGGGTCTCAATTCATGAGCGCCCTCATGTAGTAAAAGAGCGATCCCGCATCGGTGATTGGGAAGCGGACACCATCATTGGTAAAAACCACAAACAAGCTATCGTGACAGTGGTAGAGCGAAAGACAGGTT
>NZ_JBQSXN010000146.1:0-2878 GCF_052378235.1 Psychrobacter sp. AOP3-A1-26 | reverse complement strand
CATACCATCTGGCAGTATGCAGAATATATGCTCAGCCGCTAGTATATTACTATCTAATAACTGCTCGTCCATCTGTATACCTACGATACCATAAGTATAAGGGTGCGTAATTGACATAGTAAGCGCACGCTGAGCATGGTGATAACTGTCCTGCATTTGAAAGTGCTGAGGACGTAAAAACAAACCCTCGCCCCACAATACATTATGTTTGCTCACAATAATCTCCTACAAACAGCTGACCAATGGTTGCTGATAATAATTAAGTTTTTGGGTAAAGTCAGGTGCAAGCTCAGGATTGACTCCTGAGGTAATATTCACATCACACGCACCAATATTGAGAGTCAGGGGGGTATCAAAATCTAGACTACTTAACGGGATCACAAACTGTGAACGCTTTTTTGTGTATCTTAGATTGAGCTTAATAGCAATAAAATCCATGCCCTGGGGAATAGACAACGTTACATTATTCTGACGATTAGGAATTACGCTAAACTCTTTAGAAGCAAGTGTTTCTATATCTGCCAATTGCTCTTTGTTTTCTAAAAAAGCAATGTACGCTGTACTTGCGGTAGCGCTATTTGATCGCCCTGCATTGGCATCAGCCAGTGGGTGAACCTCAACTGTAATACGCTGACGTTTGAGCGCTTCTTGCAAAGACTGCTGCTCTTCACTCATAGCCTCAAGACGCTGTTGCTGCATTTTTAGCTGTGCCTTAAGCGCTGCTAGCTCCGCTTTAGAATCAGAGTCCGCTATTATATTTTTTAAGCTACCCGCTAATGTCGATGCTCCATCTGATGGCGCCTCTCCTGTAGCAGTTATCTCAGGCTTGGCACTACAGCCAACCAACATTACCCCCGACAATGCACTCATAATCGCGATTGCGCCTGCCAGCCTTTTTGCTTGATTCATATTAATTATCTGCCCTACTACGTTATTTAATGGTTAAAACAATGGATGGTTGTTTCTTTTATCAATGAGTTATCATGACTGCTGCTCTGGTAACAACGTAATGCTATTGACTGGTTAAAATCTCGGCCATATCAGGACGACCAAGTACGCCTTTTTTACGTAGTTCAACATGACCTAAGTCCATCATCTTCCAGTCACCACCCCAAACCAAGCCAGCAGATTTCGCTACTTCGCCGTACAGCCTATAACCTTGCATGGCCCAAGGATCTTTTTCACTAATGACAATTTTTCCATTTCTGATAAACGCACTATCCCCTGCCAGCCCAAACTGATGATAGCTTTTGTAAGAGCCAGCTTTGGTAACATGACTGCCTTTTTTTAGTAGCCTTGCTTGACGCACAGGACTGCGATACCCCTCAAGCAGCACCATATCGTAACCATACTGCTCGCTCATGACTTTGTAAACTGTCAGTAACCGCTGAACAAAGTCTGAATTCATTTTTTTCCAATTGCGGTCGGCATTCTTAATATTAATATGCCCATTGATAAGATGAGATGACAAGATATCGTCTGAGTAGACTGCTGTGTCATCCATTGTCTGAATATCCATGTTTGGTTCTGCCCTCAGTAGAGACGAGCCAGATTGTGACATAGTAGAGTTAGTATTGGACCAATAACCTATATCTACCTGTTCTGCTCGATAACTGGCAATTTCGGCATCTAACTGTTCAAACAAATCTTCAGGTGGTGGAGGTGGAGGTCTCAACCGCTCACCCAACAGTATTTGATTAACCTGTAGATTCGCATTAGAAGCGACAGTATCAGCATGATAGACAGCCAATGAATGGGTGTTTAACAGCAAATAACATAGGCCCACTGTCGTTATAATTATCAATGATGAGAGCAGCGTTACCACTGAACTCTTTTTTCGATAGGAGGTCAAACTCTTATTAATATGACGATAGCCACTCATTACAGCTTTATTAAGCGTCGATAAATTTGGATATCTATAACAACCGGAGACAGCACGCACGCGACCTTTTAGTGTGTACCGAAGACGGCTATATAGCTGCGGATCAAATAAGGTGATTATCACAACGATAGAAAGCACAGTGAACAGCACAGCAATCAGGTAGACCATAATGTAAATGACAAAAACCAAAAAAAATAATAAACAATTGCAGGATAAGTTAGGGCGTTATTGTAGCAACGATGCTCTAAATATCATAGAATACCCTGCAATAATACCTATCAGTTGTTCGTTAGTTCCACAAGCTGAGTTGAGAATAATCGATGAATATAAAAAAAACGGTCGTTAAATATAGTCGACAAATCTTAGGCGCCATACTAGTCATTCATCTATTATTGGCTTGGATGTATTTTTCAGACAACACTCAGCAGCTAACTATAGTCAACATTGTCTTATGGTTTATCGCAGTGCCTGTATTATTGATGGGCTTTATTTTTGCGCTCAATACATGGAAAAAAAGCGCTCAAAACCCATCCAGTAATGCCGATAAGTCTGAAGAAAATGTTCCGCCTATCCAACCACCTTTATCTTATCACCTGTATATTCAAAGTAGCGTGTGCCTACCAGAAGGCAGTAACTGGCTCGATATCAGTAATGACCAACAAGACCTGACTGTCTTAAGCGACCAACTATCTGATATCGACGGTATGCCAGTATTAACCAAACCCATTCCTGATATTGATCATCCTATTCGAACAACATATGATGACGAGGTCCCATCTGATGCTACTTTACGAGTAAAAACCATCATGCAGGCCTTATTACATGCTCACAGTGAGACTATCTTTTTAATCGCAGAGCATCTATCAGCAACACTATCGACTGAAAACGAGCATAACGCTGCAATAGAGGCACATCCAAAGTGGCAGCAACACTACATCGTCAAAAACACCCCATCGGCAACGGAGCCAGCTCTGCCTGATAGCAGGCCTTCTATTG
>NZ_JBQSXN010000145.1:0-2923 GCF_052378235.1 Psychrobacter sp. AOP3-A1-26 | reverse complement strand
TTCCCCCTCAATAAGACGAGGTTTCCCTTGCATAAGACGAGGTTGTATTATAACATCATTTTAACAAGAGTGTTATACAACCTCGTCTATTAGACGACATGATCAGGGTAGTTGTTTATGAAGAAGGATATTGTCAAAAAAAGCAATTCGCTAACAGTTGCTTACTATAATTTGTCACTGGTTGAATATCGTGTCTTACACATGGTTTTTACTTCACTAGCTGAAATAGAACCCAATCCTGAGCTATTGAAAAAAGCGAGGTTTGCTGTAAGAGCTACGGACTATATGGAATTGTATGGGGTAGATAGGACGACAGCCTATGAAGCACTTAAAGAAGCGTCAGAGCGTTTATTTAATCGTTATTTTACATACGACTTAGAACTTAGCCCTGAACATCAACTATATGAACGATTGAAGGCTCGGTGGGTCACTAAGATAGGCTATATTGAGCAACAAGCGACTGTCACGCTATATCTATCTGAGGAAGTGTTAAGCATGGTTGGGAAGCTGAATAACCGCTATACAACCTATTTTTTGAATCAAACTGCTGAATTGACTAGTATGTACGCCATTCGCATTTATGAAATGATTGTGCAATGGCGACAAGCCAAAGTTATACCAACAGTCGGCTTACAAGAGTTAAGAGATAGACTAGATATTGACCCTAATGAATACCCACGTATGCACGACTTTAAAAGGAATGTATTAGATTTAGCAGTAACTCAAATCAATGAAAGGACTGACCTCAAAGTTAGCTATATTCAAGATAAGGCTGGTCGCAAAATTACTGGCTTTACTTTTAAATTTAAAGAGAAGACAAAAGAAAAAGTGGGGACAAAAAACCGTGACCCCAATACAATAGATTGGATAAACAATCAGACTGATATAGAAGCTAGCAAACCCCTTACACCTAAGCAGATTGCTAGAGCTGTGAATAGCAAGAAATTCATATCTGATTATGCCCACTTGGTAATGCCACAAAACCCTGCTAATAGCTCATCTAGTGCATGGATTACGCACATGGCGACTTGGCTCAAGAAAGACCCTAGCAAGTTCACCAAACGACCTATGAAAGAGTATCTTGATGACGAACAAGCAGATAGATTTTAAGTACAAATGTTTTACATTTAATGTACTCACATAAGCGAAAAGTAATAACAAGGAGCGATAGAGCTATGAGTGATAGCACAGAGAAAAAGGATTTAGTGCAAGGCTGGTTAGACCGCCAAGCACTGAACGCCATTCAAATGAGCGAGGATGAGAATTACCGTCAGCTGGTAGCAGTAAGGGCAACGAATTGGGGCAAGGACATAACAGCGAAGTCAGACCTACGGATAAAGCAATCACAAGCACCTCACTTAGAAATAAAATAAAACCGTAAGGTTTGTTTTTGGAAAACCCCAGCCGATCCAAATTGTCGGCTGGGGTTTTTTTTGGGGTTCAAAGGGGTTCGCCCCTTGCTCATCTCCCTTTAATTTATTAATCTAGCCATGCTAGATTAATAAATTAAAGGTGTAGTGAGTACACCTTTGCAAAACCACACACAATTATCAGGGAAAAGGTGGCTATGAACTATGCGATTTTAAGGACTGCAAAACTAAAGACAATGGGGAACATTGGCGGCAGTCTTGCACACAATTACAGGACGATAGACACGCCTAATGCTGACCCTAACCGCACCTCTAAAAACGTCCATACGGTCGCTACCGCTGAAGCAGTCAAACAGGCAATACAAGATTTGCTCCCTGAAAAAAGGCGTTCTGATGCGGTTCTGTGCGTTGAATATTTAATAACTGCCAGTCCTGAATGGGACGGCTGGGGAACAAACAAAGAAAACGATTTTTTTGAGCGAGCTGGTCAGTGGCTCTATGACAAGCATGGTAAGGAAAATATCGCTGGTATGAGCCTTCATGTTGATGAAACTACACCGCATTTAGTCGCTTATGTTGTTCCCATTGACCAAAGAGGGAAGCTCAACTGCAAAGAGTTTCTAGGTGGTCGGGCTAAATTAAACAAAATGCAGACTGATTTTGCCAAGGAGGTGAAAGACTTAGGACTAGAACGAGGTAGGGAAGGCTCAAAGGCAAAGCACACAAGCATTAAGCAATATTACGATGCTATCAACAAGGCTCAAGAAGTCGAGATTGAACCAAAAATACCCGAAACAACTATGTTTGAGAGCAAAAAGGCATACGCTGGAAGGGTTGCCGATGCTTACAAGCCCAAGATAGCGACTGCCAACAGTATCTTGAGCGATTACAAGTACACCAAGCACGACAAAGAGGTGTTACTAAGCGTACAAGCCCATACGGAACAACGAGCAAAGCCATATTTTAACGCTATTAAGGGGCTAGATAAAGATGAAATTACTAGGGTAAATGAGGCAATGCAGCTAGAAAGCCGTAAAATCGCCGTAGAGAAGAATGAAAGAAAAAAGGCTATGGAGGTATCAAAAGAGGCTCAGACAGAGCTTAAAACGGAATATAGGGACAAATGGACTAGTTTTTATAGGGCATTACCAAAGTCTAAAAGGGCTAAAGTGGCTGGATTACTAACAGAAGTCAGAAATAAAAAATCCCCTGAAGCTGTACGAGCGTTTAAAAACAAATTAATAAAAGAACCAGAGGTAATTGATAGATTGCCTAACCCCAAAACTAAAGACCGAGATATTTCGATGTAGTTATTTTTTTCTTTTGTCTTCAACCCTTGGAAGCTCTGATAAATAGCGTTGACTTGGTTATAGTCACACGTTTCTTTGCTATTAAATCATTAAAAAAACAAAAAATCTCTTAATCCTTTAATTACTTTAACTACTTTAACTACTTTAAGCCCTCTGAAACCATTGCTACATATGGCTTTAATACTCAATAAGACGAGGTTTCCCCCTCAATAAGACGAGGTTTCCCCCTCAATAAGACGAGGT
>NZ_JBQSXN010000144.1:0-3227 GCF_052378235.1 Psychrobacter sp. AOP3-A1-26 | reverse complement strand
AACTGTTATAAAAAATCGCTGTAAACACCTGCTGTAAATAAGTGCTAAAAAAGCTTTCAAGCTATAAGATATATAGCTTGAAAGCTTTTTTATTTTTAGGCTAAGCAAATCTATATGACGCCTGTGCTTAGTATCGATTTTGAAATCCTAATCATTTTATTCAAAAAATATAGATTGCCTATCGGTGCAAAATAATTGTATTCACAATAAAGGCTGCGAGGTTAGATATTGAACAAAAGACAAGCATAAAAGATGTCATAACTGGTTACGATTCTTTAAAAACAGTCTTAGTGGATGGCGAAAAAAAGGCGTATAAGTATTATCGTTACTCCTTTCATGGAATTAGGCTATGCATCCAGCCCTACCGTATCGGCTGTTGAATAAGTTCACGATTGTTATTGGCGCCATTGGCGTTGGAATTGCCTTAGTCGATAGTGGTTTTACGCTCACGACATGGCTACAGCATATTTTTCATATTTTTTATTTAATGATTATTTTATTGGGTTTTGTGGCCACGGTAGGGCGTTATATGCGCTCAAAGTCACGATTATCGGTTAATAAAGTCGCGGTTTTCGATTTACTAACCAGTGTCGCTATTGTTGTGCTATTGGCGGTGCATTTCTTTGAGCTGGCGCGCTCCGGATTATCGATGCCGGTAGATGGTTTTATTGCGATTAAGATTGCTGTTTTTGTCACCTTTATCCGTGAGATATCGGACAATAAATTTAGCCTTAATCGGGCTTTTTTAAACCCAGGTCAATTTTTTATCTTAAGTTTTTTGTCCGTGGTATTGGTCGGAGCATTGCTGCTGATGATGCCCAATGCCACCACTGAGCCGATATCCTTTGTCGACGCCCTATTTACGGCTACCAGTGCGGTCTGTGTGACAGGGCTGATTGTGGTGGATACGGCGACCCGTTTTACCACGTTTGGGCAGCTGATTATCATCGGGCTGATTCAAATTGGCGGTTTGGGTATTCTGACCTTTGTGACCTACTTTAGCTATTTTTTTAAGGGCGGCGTCAGTTATGAGACGCAGCTTAGTATCAGTGAAATGAACGTTTCACGAAGGATGGGCGATATGGTCACCACCCTTAAGTCCATTTTATATGTGACTTTTGGGGTTGAGGCACTGGCTGCTATTTTGATTTATATTAGTATCTATGATTTACCCGGGATGAGCTTTGCAGAAAGGCTATTTTTTGCGATATTCCATGCCATCTCTGCATTTTGTAATGCAGGATTCTCGACCTTTAGCGCCGGCTTATACGATGAGTCACTGCGCTTTAATTATCCTTTACAGCTTATTATTAGTACCACTTTCTTATTTGGCGGCATGGGTTTTATCATTGTCGTCAATCTATTGCGCTTTCTGCGTCACCGTGCCCAAAGGGCGATTTTCCAAAATGATCCACGTTACGGCTATCAGCCGTGGCTACTGAGTATCAATAGCCGTATTACGTTAATTACCTCCGGCGCTTTATTGTTAATTGGTGTGGTCGGGGTCATGCTGTTTGAATACAACGGCATCCTTGCTGAGCATCAGAGTTTTTACGCTAAGCTAATCACAGGGCTATTTACGGCGGCCACTCCGCGTACCGCAGGTTTTAATATTGCCGATATGGATGCGCTCGCGTTTCCGACTATTATGCTGACGATTTTTTTGATGTGGATTGGTGCTTCACCAAATTCTACCGGCGGTGGTATAAAAACCAGCACCTTTGCCATTGCAGTGTTAAACACCTTGAGCTTAGCCCGTGGTCAGACCAAGGTTGAAGTGTTTCAGCGCGAGATTGCTGACATCTCTATTCGTCGGGCCTTTTCCATTATGTGGCTGTCTTTATTTGTCATTGGCATGGGGGTCACTCTTATCAGTTACGATCAGCCCGAGCTTGATTTGATTAAAGTGATTTTCGAATGCTTTTCTGCCTATAGCACGGTTGGTTTGAGTTTAAATTTAACCACCGAGTTATCGACCTTTAACAAACTTGTCGTTTCGGTGATTATGTTTGTCGGGCGGGTGGGGATGTTGACGATATTTATTGCGCTACTGAAGAATAGATATCAGCGTAACTATCGTTATCCGACTGAAGAGATTACTATCAATTAACTTAATGTTAATTAAAAAATGTTAATTAAAAAAATAATTTATAACTCATTAGGCATTAACTAAACACGTCGCAATTGCTGCTTTTACGGTGGCATGAGTGACAAGGAATATTATGAAATATATCATTGCAGGTTTGGGCAGTTTTGGGTCTTCGTTAGGCATGGCGCTGACGAGCCAAGGTCATGAAGTCATCGCCATTGATAGCAGCATGCAAAAGGTTGAAGCGTATAAAGAAGCCATCACTCATACTATCTGCATGGATGCCACCGACGAATATACGGTCAATGGCTTGCCTATTATGGATACCGATATAGTGGTGGTGGCGATTGGGGAAAACGAAGGGGCCAACATTATGGCAACGGCGTTGTTTAAAACTTTAAAAGCCAAGCGCTTAATCAGTCGTAGTATCAACCCCTTACATGAAAAAGTACTGCAAGCGATTGGGGTCGACGATATTTTCCATCCTGAAAAAGAATCGGCGATGCGCTGGGCAAAACGGCTGTCATTGCGCTATTTCGTTGATTCTTTTGAATTGACTGACAACTTTAGTATTGTCGAGATTGCTATTCCTACTCCTTTGATTGGCAAACAAATAGCGACATTACAGCTAGAAAATAAGTTTAATATCAAGCTATTGAGTACCATGCGCTATGAGCATTATGAAGACAGCTTTGGCCGTCAGCAGAGCAAACCCAGTATTCAGGGATTGGCCACACCAGAGCAAGTGCTACAAGAAAATGATGTGCTAGTGGTATATGGCGCTAACAAACATATCAATACTTTTTTACGTAGTGTAGGGGTTAAAGTACACTAATCGCTAGGGATAACGTTATGAATAAGTGCTGCATATCCGTGCTGTGTCTTGCCAGTCTCATGCTGTTCAGCGGCTGTGATGAGTCGAAACAAAACCCAAATGTCATGTTTTCAGAGAAGCACCAAGACCCGATTCAAGAGCTTGAGAAGCACTCTAAAAAAGTCGATCACAGCCAGTTTGGCTATAAACAAACCTTTTATGTACCAATTTACTCAGATATTTATACCGATAGGGATAATCGTAAGGTTTTACTATCAGCGACCTTAAGCGTGCGCAATACCACCATAAAAAAATCACTCTATA
>NZ_JBQSXN010000143.1:0-3374 GCF_052378235.1 Psychrobacter sp. AOP3-A1-26 | reverse complement strand
ACAAAAACAACTAAATTTATTCAAAAATTTCTTATTCATATATTTTTCACGCTTTTGGTTTAGCGTTACAAAGGAGATAGTCATGGCCATTGGCTTGTTTATTTTGGCAGTCATCATTCAGTTAGCCATGGTCTTGGCCATCTTTTTGTTGTCTTTATCACGTGTCACTGGCAGCATTGTCGCCCTGATTACGGTTATCGTAACCGCAGTTATTAGTCCTTGGTCGCTTATTTTGGGTATACCGATAGCGCTACTTTGCTTGATATTACTCATCGCCCCTATTCGCCAGTCATTAATTACCAAACCTGTGTATAAGGCTTTGGGCGGTGCGATGCCTAGCATGAGCGATACTGAACGCGAAGCCCTCGATGCCGGTACCAGTTGGTGGGAAAAAGAGCTGTTCATGGGTAAACCAGATTGGGATACTTTTGCTAAATATCCTTACCCAGAACTGTCAGAAGAGGAACAAAGCTTCATCGATAATGAAGTTGAAACTCTGTGTACTATGCTCGATGAGTGGCAAATCCAGCACAAAGACAAAGAGCTGTCACCTGAAGCGTGGCAGTTTATTAAAGCCAATGGGTTCTTGGGTTTAATCATTCCAAAAGAATTTGGTGGTTTAGAGTTTAGCTCTTATGCTCAAAGCCGCGTCATGAGTAAGATTGCCTCGCGCTCGCCAACTGCGGCGGTGACTTGTATGGTGCCGAACTCGCTCGGCCCTGGTGAGCTATTGATGCATTATGGTACAGACGAGCAAAAACAGCGCTGGCTACCAGGTCTTGCCAAAGGCGACGAGGTTCCCTGCTTTGGTCTAACCGGCCCAGAAGCGGGTTCCGATGCTGGTGCGATACCTGATACAGGCGTGGTCTGTTACGGGTTGCACGACGGCGAGCAAGTGCTCGGTCTGCGGATGAATTTTTCTAAACGTTGGATTACTTTAGCGCCTATCGCCACTGTCGTGGGCTTGGCATTTAAAATGCATGATCCAGAAGGGCTGCTTGGCGATCCCAAAAAGACCGATTACGGCATTACTTGTGCGCTCGTCCCTGCCAGCCATGATGGGGTGATTATAGGACCGCGTCATAACCCAATCGGCTCGCCATTTATGAATGGTACTGTCGATGGCAAAAATGTCTTTATTCCACTCGATTACATCATCGGTGGCGTTGAAAATGCGGGTCGAGGTTGGCGCATGCTGATGGAGTGCTTAGGTGTCGGCCGTGGTATCTCGTTACCCGCACTATCTACTTCAGCCAGTGAAATGACTTACTTGTCTGTTGGGGCGTTTTCTAAAGTTCGCGAACAGTTTAAAATATCTGTCGGTAAGTTTGAAGGCGTACAGGATGCGACCAGTCGTATGGCCAGCAACACTTATATGCTAGAAGCCTTCCGTCATCTAGTCACTTGTGGATTAAACCAAGGCGGCACCCCATCGGTTATGACCGCGATGGCAAAATATTATGCGACTGAGACCATGCGTAATGTGGTCAACGATGGTATGGATGTGGTTGGTGGTCGCGCTGTACAGATGGGCCCACGCAACTTTTTGGCGACCCCCTATCAAGCCATTCCAGTATCTATCACCGTTGAAGGTGCAAACATCTTGACGCGCTCACTGATGATATTTGGTCAAGGCGCGATGCGCTGTCATCCTTACCTATTTGATGAGCTACAATTGCTCCAAAGTGACGATAAAAAAGGCGCACTCAAGCAATTCGATACTCTATTCTTTAAACATCTAGGCTATACCTTCAATCGCGGGGCAAAAGCCTTTGTCGCAGGCTATATCGGTGGCAGTAACCACGCCCCTAGCTTCTCTGATAGCTTTACCCGTCCTTATTATAAGCACATTAACCGCTTGAGCGCAGACTTTGCCTTAACCGCAGACATGGCATTAGGGTTACTGGCTGGCGATTTGAAACGTAAAGAAATGCTGTCTGGGCGCTTAGCAGACATCCATGCGCACTTGTTTATCTGTACGGCTATTTTGCAGTTTTATCAATACGGAACAAAATCAAAAGCCGAACGCTTACATGCCGAAGTCGCCTTAAAAAACAGCCTTTATACTATTCAAGAAGCATTCATTTCTTTATTTGCTAACTTTCCTAATCGCATGGCAGCCAGCTTGGTCAGCTTTGTGACTTTCCCAAGTGGTCGTATATTTGCGCCAGTGAGCGATGAGTTAAAACGCCAATTGGGTGATACCTTTATGGATGACTTTGAAGCCAATCCATTCCGCGATTATCTCAAAACCATGATTTACTACAATACTGAGCCAGATGATGTCACTGGGCGTATGGAGCATGCCTATCAAACACTGCTCGATATTGAACCTTTATGGCAGAAGTTTAAAAAGGCGGAGCATAAAGACAGCTTTGAAGGGCTTACTTTTGAAGATCATGTGGTCTATGCCAGTCAAAATGGTGATATCACGGAAGAAGAAGCAGAAGTGCTTATTGAATATAATGCGCTGCGTTTCGACTCACTCTTGACTGATGTGTTTGACAAACATCTATCTAATGCTCAAGAACGTGATAACCCGCACAGCTTGGATAATGCGGTACAGCAACTGACTGACTACGCGCAACTAAAAAGTGAGGCACAAGCTAGAAATGGTACAGCGGTTGAAAATGAAGCAGCAGCCAACAAACTGAATGTCTCTGACCGTGATAATGAAAAAACGGGTGATGCCAACCCCGATCACGGCTATGAAAGTGACGGTGATGTAGAAATGGTTAAAGAGCAAGATACGGTAAAAGAAACAGCTGCACAAACGGATTTTGGCGATTCTAACCCAGAGGCGGAAGCACTCAATCATCGCCATCGTGATGCAGAATCACATCTCAATGAGCGTATGAACAACAATCATAACCGCCCCCATGATACTACTGCACCTGATAACACCAATAGTAATACCATGGAAACTCAAATTAAAAATTTAGAGCGCGAAGGCAATCTACATCACAAAGAGGATGATAAAGTCTAATCGTCCATTCTTAAAGCGTTATACCCTACTCTTACAAGCAAGGCTGTCTACCTCTGGCGGCCTTGCTTTTTTTATGTCTTTTGAACCTAATAAATAACTAAAAAATCACCACGGTCAATGCCATGCGCGAACACTATAGTTAGTGAAAAGTAAAATCGATACATCACGTACTGCAGGTACCGTAGCGTTTTTAAAGTATTTTAACTATAAATATGCTCCTCTATACAATCATATTCATCAATACTGGTTATTTTATGGCCATATCGCTACGACAAGGATTGTCCGGCTTACAGGAAATGATAAAAAAATCTTGCAGTACCCTTAACTATTATTTTATATTGTCCCCAAAAATGTGACTTCGAGCAATAATCACAATAATTTAATAATC
>NZ_JBQSXN010000142.1:0-3394 GCF_052378235.1 Psychrobacter sp. AOP3-A1-26 | reverse complement strand
ACTTTAATTAAATACGAACAATAAATAAGGATAATTATGAATATTTTAATGGTACTTACTTCACATGATAAATTGGGCGATACGGGTAAAAAAACTGGCTTTTGGCTAGAAGAATTTGCGGCACCTTACTATGCATTTCTTGATGCAGGCGCCAATGTGACCCTCGCCTCGCCTGCTGGCGGTCAGCCACCACTTGATCCTAGTAGTGATACTGAAGACACACAGACAAAAGACACCAAGCGTTTTAAAGAGGATAAAGATGCTCAAGAGCACCTCGCTCATACCAAAAAACTCGCTGACATGAAAGCAGAAGACTTTGACTCCGTGTTTTATCCTGGCGGCCATGGTCCATTATGGGATTTGGCTGTCGATAAAAACTCTATCAATTTGATTGAGACTTTCGTTAAGCAAGACAAGCCAGTGGCTTTTGTTTGTCATTCGCCAGCGGCACTAAAAAATGTCAAAGTTGACGGTGAGTACTTAGTGAAAGGTAAAACAGTGACAGGCTTCACTAATACCGAAGAAGAGGGCGTTCAGCTGACTGATGTCGTGCCTTTCTTATTAGAAGACGTATTAAAAGCCAATGGCGGCAACTATAAAAAAGGCGATGACTGGGAATCCTTTGTGGTGGAAGACGGTCTGCTGATTACCGGTCAAAACCCTGCTTCCTCAGAAGAAGCTGCTAAGCGCTTAATCACCAAGCTTAAAGGCTAATACTGCTTAAAGATGCCTATAATAAATTAGACTTCTATCATAAACTATGCAACAAGGTCTCTATCATGATTCGCTTACATCACCTCAATCAATCACGCTCATTACGTATTTTATGGCTGCTAGAAGAGCTAGGCGTACCCTATGAGATTGTTAGCCATCAGCGCGATGCCAAAACGCATTTAGCACCAGACAGTTTAAAAGCCGTACATCCACTCGGTAAGTCTCCAGTTATCGAGATGGATGGCAAGATTTATGCTGAGTCGGGCGCTATCACTGAGCTATTGATTGAGCGGTTTGCGCCAGAGCGTTTACGTCCTGCGACAGATAGCCTAGATTACGGTTACTACCTGCAATGGATTAACTTTGCTGAGAGCTCCTTGATGTTACCTTTATTGCTGGAGTTATTCACCAAAAAAGCAGGTATTGTCGATAATGAGTTTTTAGAGGGCTATATCAGTCAAGAAAAACACAAACTGCTGAGCTACTTAGATGACGAGGTTGCCAACAAATCGTTTATCGTTGGCTATAAGCTTAGCGGTGCTGATTTTATGCTGTCTTTTGATTTAATTATGTTGGCCAAGCGCAATGAGTTAGAAAATTATCCGCATATTAAGCAATACGCTTTGCAACTGACCAGCCTCGATAGTTATCAGCGCGCCATGCGCTTAGAGATGAACTACGATCAATCAATCTAGAATCATGGTTTGATTGGCTACTTAATGGTTTGATTTATAACAAACAGCTCTTATAGAGCTGTTTTTTTGTATCTAACGAACAGTACTCAAGAAAAATTGGTAGCGGTAATGAAACATTATGATTGGTTAAACTTAAATAAATTAGGGGTACATAAGCAATGCTCAGTAGAAATTATGATAAAATGTCTTAAGCAATTTTTAGTCTGTTTTTGCCTTTATCAGCGTATTAAATAACGCTAATCTGGAAGCTGTCCTATGCCACTTTATTTTACTACGCAGATTATCGTCTATCCATGAGTACTGAATACCAGTTCAAACCCCATGAACAACCATTTATGCTGGGTTCCCCTGCCACCCCTGACCATCCCGTGCGCCGAAAGGTGTTCTACTTGCTGATTGGGATTTTTATCGGCTTGACGGCCAGTTTTCAAAATGGTCTATTGGTCGCCAATCTGACCCAAATTCAAGGTGAAATGGGGTTAACGCCTGTTGAAGGTGGCTGGATATCGGTCGCCTATAATATGACCAATGCTTGCGTCACTGTGCTGTTGTATAAAATTCGCCAACAGTTTGGTATGTCGCTATTTAGCAAGATTACCTTATTCTTTTTATTAGCAGCCACCAGCATGCAGTGGTTAGTCAGTAGCAACCTACTCAGTACGGCGACTGGCATCAGTGTCGAGCCTTTTTACTTAGAGCTGATTGCCCGCGGTTTTAGTGGTGTGGTCGCTAGTGCAATGACGGTGTTGTCTATTTTTTATTGTCTACAAGGCATGCCGACAGCGAAGCGTATCAGCGGACTGATTTTAGGCTTTGGTTTGGTGCAGTTTGGTATTCCACTGTCACGTATTATCTCACCATATCTTGCTATTGACGGTCAGCTTGAGAATCTGTTTTTATTTCAAGTTGGACTATCCCTAATTTGCTTTGGGCTTATTAATATCCTTGAGTTGCCACCAGGCAATACCCAAAAAGTCTTTGAGAAACTCGATATTATTAGCTTTGCTTTTTTTGCTAGCGGGCTCGCATCCCTATCTGTATTTTTAGTACAGGGTAGGATTCAGTGGTGGACAACGCCTTGGCTTAGCTATCCACTGATTATTGCTGCCGTGACTATTACGATTGCTTTATGGATTGAAACCCATCGTCAAAACCCCATGCTACAAGTACGCTGGATGCGCAGTCGTACTATTATCGCCTTTATGATAACAGGCGCTGTCATGCGTATTTTATTATCTGAACAAAGCGTTGGTGCGGCAGGGCTATTGGCCAATCTTGGCTATGGCAATGATCAAATGATTGTTTTTTATGCCGTGGTATTAATCGCCAGTGTGCTGGCATTAGTGATTAGTATTTTTAGTACCAATGCAATGGATCTACGTCGACCGGTAATTTTTGCGGTTGCGCTGATTGCCGTTGGCGCGTGGATAGATACTGGTGTATCGCTAAACTCTGCTCCACATATGTTTTATCTCAGTCAGTTTATGATTGCCTTTGCTGCTGTTTATTTTATGGGACCGATGGTATTTGAAGGCATGTTTCGTGCCATTGCCAATGGCCCTGCTTATATTATTAGCTTTTCGGTGATCTTTAGTATTTCACAAACCGTTGGCGGTTTGGCAGGCGCTGCAGGCATTCAAGCGTTTACCACCATTCGTACGCAGATGCATTATGCCGATATGGTCAGCTCAATGAGCGGCGATAATCGTGCTGCAATGACACAAGTACTGCAAGGTGTACAGCAGCAAGCGACGGTCGCAGCTTATGATGATTTGTTCTTTTTAATGGCAGTGAGCGCTACCATTACTGCCTTGTATTTATTAACTATCTACCTATATTATCGTTATCATAAGCGTAACCCGCTCGCTAAAGAGCTTGCCGCTTTGGCGAAGATGAGAGAACAAAAATAGCCAATGCTACAATTTTTATTACTCACCCTCTATTCCAATCCTATGCTTATTTTTTTAAAGTTATCTATTATGTTT
>NZ_JBQSXN010000141.1:0-3477 GCF_052378235.1 Psychrobacter sp. AOP3-A1-26 | reverse complement strand
AAGACGGCCAAGCCCGACCGCGAGAATGTTTTTTGCTCCATTAACGTCCCGTTGATGGGCAGTTTGACAAGAACTGCAAAACCATAATCGGGTAAAAGGGTTGTGTTGCCACAATCCTCTCCCCTAAGAACCGTACATGAAAGTTTCCCTTCATACGGCTCAAGCCTTTATAAACCCTCAAATGAGAGTCAGCTACTCATTCTGTAATCTTGGCTATGGGTTTGTCTGTGACAATTCAAATGGAGCATAACTAGATTCGTTACATTGTCACTACCACCATCAACTTTGCGTATTTTATGGTGGATATCCCATTTTTCATCTTGGGCTATCTTTAAGTTGCAGATAGGACAATTTCCCTCTTGGTTTTTCCATATTGAAGTCAACTTAGCCTTACCTTTTAAAGACTTTTTCATAAGACTCATTAAACGCTTATCAAAATAATCTTCCCATGTTGGGTCGAATGGATTTGCGTCACCTTTAATCTTTATATGCCTTTGAATGGATATCGAAGTCAGGTTAACCAACCTCAACCACTTGTTAGGCGTATTAAGACCAGTCTTTAAAATTTCGGCTGAAAACACCCAGTTTCGAGAGCCATAAGTATGAAAGTATTTATTTTTCACCCATGTACTACTTTTCTTTGGATGTCGTCTTTTTGACCATTGCCATAGTTGTTCCCAAATGAAATTGTCTATGCTACTAAAAACCTTAGAAGATACGATATGTCGATGGTAGTTAGCCCAACCTCGTAAAATAGGATTAAGCATTCTAATCAAATTTTCCGCTGTTGTTTGCTTATTACCATTCAAGATTTCTCGTATTTTTGTCTTAATGCTTTTGACGCTCTTGGTTGAAGGTTTAATAAGCACCTTTTCACCGTATCGCTTTACATTTTGACCTAAGAAGTCGAATCCCTCTGTTACATGAGTTATTTTTGTCTTTTCTTTTGACAAAGTTAAGCCACGAGACTTAAAGAACTCAACAACCGCAGGTTTGATTTCATATTCCAGTATCTCTTTCGTTCCACCAGTGATGATAAAATCATCGGCATATCTTACAAAGTTTACTTTAGCTACATTCTGACCTCTGCGAGTGGTGCGAGGAATTACTCCCTCGACTACCTTCTGAAGCCCATCTAGCGTCATATTTGCCAAAGTAGGTGAGATTATACCGCCTTGCGGAGTACCTTTTTCAGTTGCGAACAAGTTGCCTTTATCAACTACACCTGACTTTAGCCACTTTCCTAGAATAGTCTTATTCGTGGGAACATTGTCTATTAGCCATTCGTGTTTGATATCATCAAAACATGCAGAGATATCTCCCTCCAAAACCCAACGTGCAGAGCCTTTTTGGGATAGTATCTTAAAGCATTGCTCTATAGCGTCAGCAGTGCTACGAGCAGAGCGAAAACCGTATGAATTACTGTCTGCGAGTGTTTCTGAGACAGGTTCGAGTGCAAGTAGGTGTAACGCTTGCATAGCTCTATCTTTCATGGTCGGTATGCCCAATAGACGCTCTTTACCATTTGACTTAGGTATTGCTACTCTTTTTAATGGCAGAGGCTTATATCCATTGTGTTTTAACGAGTTAACGGCTTTCATTTTCGCAGCAGGGGTTGACCATGTTGTACCATCAACTCCTGCCGTATTTTTACCGCGATTTTCAGTCACTCTTTTGACTGCTAATGCTTTTGCAGAAAAAGAGCGAGTCAGTAGATGTTGTAATGATTTAACTTTACCCCATTTACCTTCTTGAGTTGCTTTTACGATACGCGCTTGATGCCTTTTAACCGCACAATTACACTTAGCCCAATTGATATCGTGCCAGTGCAAATGTTGGTCGATTGGTGCTCCTGAAACTCTCGTTCCATTCATCAGCTATTCCTATCTTAGAAGGTTTTTCAAACTATCTCGTAATTAAAGACCGCATGGAAGTCTGCTTGCTTTTGCAATAAGGTCATGTTTCAAACCTCTATCCCATTCATTACAAATAGGCATTCGCTTTTTCCACATTCTCATACCCTCTATTCTATAGCCCTTCCTTGCGGTTGGGTTTCCCTCAATGATTCAGGGAGAATATAGGGCTTACCATGTTCCATATTAAGGACTTATTTCGATTTAGACTCATTCTTTCAGCCAGCAGAGCAACGTCTATGTCAAAGATTCAGAGATTCCTTGAGCCTGTCTGCATACCTTTTGGTTCAAGCCTATCAGTATTTTTGGCTTGTTCTTGGTTATGACTTTTATCAAATGTTCACTTACGTTAGTCTTGTCGAAAATCCTAGCACCATGACCGATTAATACTATCAGTGCTTGACTACTTCCTCGCGGTTTTGTCTTGGCATTTCTGCTTGGCACATTGTTAGTGCAGCTTTGCACAAAACTGTTACCAGTTATGCACATGCACCTAGGATACTGTTCATAGAAAAACAGGTAATAATCTCAATTACCATCCTTAATACGACTTCATGTCGCACCCTCTGACACCAAGACCTTCTCTACCTTTCGGACTGTCTTGGCGTGAGCCGCAACACGAGCAGGTTTGGGTTGTGTACGCTTCATTCACTTCGATATAGTGGCAACCTGCGTTCGCGCATTTGTAATCCAGTTGCCGTTTAGTCTCAAACCAACCAGCGTCATAGACGGATTTGGCAAGTTTGCTTGAAGTGAATGATTTTGATTTTATCTTGCCAACGACTATTAAGTTGTTGGATTTGACAAGCTTTGATGTGAATTTATGGATCAAATCTTGGCGGGTATTTTTAATCTTGGCGTGAATGGCCTTAACCCGCTTTTTATTTTTAGCCCTTTGAGCAATGGCCAGTTTCTCAGCGTATTGATGGGTGATTTTGGTTTGTAGTTTATCGCCATCACTACTCACCGCTGCATCTTTGCAGCCCAAATCAATACCGACTTTGCCGCTGCCGCAGGCTATTTTTGGATATTCCTTAACGGTGATACAGGCGTACCAAAGACCACGATTATCTTGCACCAACTCACAGGTGTTGATCTTGTATAGGGCTAAATTATAGCTATCCCATACATCAATGGTCAGTTTTTTACCTTTGGCAAGACTAAGCTGAATGGTAGATTTAAGGCTTTTCTTTCCTGATTGATGGGTTGCTAGGTGTTTGATAGCGGTTTTTTTAAAAGGTATCCAACCTAAGTTTCTGCGTTTGGCCTTAGGATTATTGGTACGCCAGTTGAGTTTGGCTTTTTTAAACTGTTTGCGAGATTTGGCATGGGTTTCCGCCACTGCTTGCAAGGTTTGGCTATGCAAGTTTAGGTATTCACCCGCACCTTTGGTATAGGCAGCTAAGTCGTAGGCCGAAAAGAATTTGCCGGTACGTTGAAGGTGCTTAAAACTAAGCTCATTGACGTAGTTCCAGACAAAGTTAACCGACCCAGCCAAGATATTTAGCTGATTGGTGTGTTTGTCTTTGATGCGTAATTTGAGCGTTTTCATGGGGTAATTATG
>NZ_JBQSXN010000140.1:0-3500 GCF_052378235.1 Psychrobacter sp. AOP3-A1-26 | reverse complement strand
TTTTTATTTGAATTATCTTTAAGAGTGATAGAACAGACCTTTAGATTAACTGGTAATGAAAAGGTTGAGAAGATGGGTTTTGTAAACTGAGTTTTGTAAGCTATTATCGGTTCAAAATAAAAGCGATACGATTGTAATAAAGTAAATAGTGACCTGCTATTGTGATAAGTTTTTCTTACTTACTGTTCAAAAAATCCTAACTTACTATATTTAAAAATAACATTTGAAAATAAGGGTTTGCTGGGTTGAATATTAAAAAACCATCAATATCCCGCAGCATATTGATGGCTTGAATTTAAATATCTATTTACACATCTATATAAGCTGACAGTTATAATAAATAGCAGCCTATTGAACAGACTATTTTTTCTTAGTAGGACCTAACAGCATACCCATTTGACGACCTTCCATCTTTGGATATTGCTCGACGTTTGCAATCTCAGCAGTGTCTTCGATAATGCGATCTAGCTGTTTACGACCAATCTCTTGGTGCGCCATTTCACGACCACGGAAACGAATACTGATTTTAACTTTGTCTTGGTCTTCTAAAAAGCTGACGATTTTTTTCAGTTTGACCTGATAATCGGCTTCTTCAGTACTAGGACGCAGCTTCATCTCTTTCAGCTGAGTTTGCTTTTGGTTCTTTTTAGCTTCTTTCGCCTTTTGCTTTTGATCATAGAGGAAATGCTTATAGTCCATAATCTTGCAAACAGGCGGCTTGGCATCTGGAACCAATTCGACCAAATCTAGATTGTCCTCACGTGCCGCTTTCATCGCGGTTTCGATATCGACCACGCCCATCTGTTCGCCGTCTTCTTTAACCAGACGGACTTCTTTGACATTGATATCTTCGTTGATGTTCAAACGGTTTGACTGTTTAATAGGTATTACTCCTCATCTGTTTTTGGGGTCTGTCGGCCTTTTTTAGCGACAGCGGTCTGTACTAAGGTAATAAATTCAGCAACACTCATGACGCCAAGGTTTTCACCTTCACGCGTACGGACATTGACACTGCCCGATTCGACTTCTTTATCCCCTAATACTAGCATATAGGGAATACGTTCTAATGTTTTCTCTCGTATCTTAAATCCAATCTTTTCGTTACGCAAGTCACTAATAGCTCGCAAACCAGCATTTTTTAGCTCGCTGACCACATTTTCGCAAGCATCGGCTTGTTTATCGGTGATATTCATCACGGCCACTTGTTGCGGTGCTAGCCAAACTGGCATCCAACCAGCATAGTTTTCAATCAGTATACCGATGAAACGCTCGAACGAACCTAAGATGGCACGGTGCAGCATAATCGGTACTTCGCGCTCGTTTTGCTCATTAACAAATTCAGCGTCGAGACGTTCTGGCATATTTGGGTCAACCTGAATCGTACCGCACTGCCACACGCGACCTAGCGAGTCTTTTAGACTGAATTCAATCTTGGGACCATAGAACGCGCCTTCACCGGGTAGATATTCCCAATCAAGACCTGAGTTATCAAGTGCATCAGACAGAGCCTTTTCAGCAAAATCCCAAGATTCATCGCTGCCGACGCGTTTTTCAGGACGGGTCGAGAGTTTCATAATGATGTTATCAAAACCAAAATCTTCATAAACCGCAAGAGTCAGTTGAATAAAGTCAGCGACTTCTTGTTGAATTTGCGCTTGGGTACAGAAGATATGCGCATCGTCTTGAGTGAAACCCCGTACGCGCATCAGGCCATGCAATGAGCCAGATGGTTCGTTACGATGACACGAGCCAAATTCTGCCATCCGTAATGGCAATTCACGGTAAGATTTCAAGCCTTGGTTAAATACTTGCACGTGACAAGGACAGTTCATTGGTTTTACCGCATAATCACGGTTTTCGCTCGACGTGGTAAACATGTTGGTTGCATAGTTACCCCAGTGTCCTGAGCGTTCCCATAAGCTACGGTCAACGATTTGCGGTGTTTTAATTTCTTCATAGCCATTGTCATATTGTACTTTACGCATATATTGCTCAAGTACTTGATAAATGGTCCAACCATTGGCATGCCAAAACACCATCCCCGGCGCTTGCTCTTGCATATGGAACAGATTGAGCGCTTTACCAATCTTACGATGGTCGCGTTTTTCTGCTTCTTCAATACGTTGAATATAAGCTTTTAAATCTTTTTTATCGGCCCATGCTGTACCATAGATACGTTGTAGCTGTTCATTCTTAGCATCACCGCGCCAATAAGCGCCTGACATTTTAGTCAGCTTAAATACTTTTAAGAATCGGGTGTTTGGTACGTGTGGACCACGGCACATATCGACGTATTCTTGATGATGATATAGACCAAAGGCTTCTTCACCTGGCATATCATTGATAAGTTTAAGCTTATAGTCTTCGCCGCGCTCTTCAAAGATTTTGATAACTTCATCGCGTGGCGTTATCTTTTTGATAACGTCATAGTCCTGCTTTATCAACTGCACCATGCGCTTTTCGATAGCTTCCATATGCTCAGGGGTAAATGGCGTTTCACTATAGATGTCGTAATAAAAGCCTTCATCAATGACAGGGCCAATAACCATTTTTACATCAGGATATAGCTGTTTGACCGCATGACCCAATAAGTGCGCACACGAATGGCGAATGATGTCGACACCATCGGCATCTCTTGGTGTGACGATTTCTACTTTGGCATCATGGGCGATAGGGTCGTGTGCATCCACTAGATGACCGTCTACACGTCCAGCGACCGTCGCTTTAGCCAATCCTGCCCCAATACTTTGCGCCACTTCCATGACCGAGGTGTTGCCTTCGAAGTTTTTTACGCTACCATCGGGTAAAGTAATCGCTACCATAATCTATTCACCTTTTTGAGTCCGTTGGCAGTGATGATTGCAACCATCAATCATATAACCGTAAGACTGCATCAATTATATCTAATCACTATGATATGTTGTAAGAGATATACACTACTTAAAAGCACTGAGCTCAGATATATATATAGCATCGCGATTCATAGCCATTTAACAAGCTATGATCGAATCATTATAAGGAAAAGCGATCTACCTTCTATATAAAGACAGGCAGAACT
The DNA here is from genome assembly GCF_052378235.1 of Psychrobacter sp. AOP3-A1-26. Classification (NCBI taxonomy): domain Bacteria; kingdom Pseudomonadati; phylum Pseudomonadota; class Gammaproteobacteria; order Moraxellales; family Moraxellaceae; genus Psychrobacter; species Psychrobacter sp. AOP3-A1-26. The sequence goes on along the minus strand of NZ_JBQSXN010000140.1, from coordinate 442 downwards.
ACTATTAAGTAATGTCATAAAAGCGGCTATTATAGCAAAAACCGTCTATAAACACTAGATAGCAAGGGGTCAGTCAGCTTCTATATATAGGTGCTATCTTGGTAAATATCAAGGAAGATAAATATAACTAGAGATACAGCGCAAGAGTTTACTAATAGTTATAATGTCATTGATACGATAAAAATGAGAGAATTTATCTATAAAGTAAAGCCCAAGAGCTTATTTAAAAGAACAGTTATAAGGTATCAGGTTAAACAATAAGGGGTTTTAGCCACTTTATTAGAATATGGTTTCAAGTAATTGGAAAATAACTTTACTGTAAGTTATTGAAAAATATAGATTGTTGTTCACCTAATGAAATTAATTCAAAAACCTGTCGAAAAGCGGTTGACACCCATCTCAAACCGTCTATAATACGCACCTCATTAGGGGAAACTGGAAT
>NZ_JBQSXN010000139.1:0-3712 GCF_052378235.1 Psychrobacter sp. AOP3-A1-26 | reverse complement strand
AAGCGATATGAGCCAAAATAGAGCCGTTTATGACGATAATATACAATCATCATTACTAGATAATTAACTGTTGGTTAATCTTGGATTTTATCTGTCAGGTAAACCTCGTCTTATAGTCCTGAAACCCTTGATAATAAAGGTTTGTAGCTTCATTCGAATAGGTTTACCCTGCTTTGTTTAATTTTAAGAGAACCAATTAGGCAAAATATTTTAGTTTTCTATATCCTTTTTTGTTCTTTTTTCTTCTGTTTGTTTTCTTGGTTATCCACAACCAAAAAGGCTTTTAATGCTTTTAAATGCTTTTAAATGCTTTTAAGCCCTATGTACACCTTGATAATAAAGGGCTGTAGAGTCCATTCGAATACGTTTAGGCGGTCATTCGAATACGTTTAGGCGGTCATTCGAATACGTTTAGGCGGTCATTCGAATACGTTTAGGCGGTTTTTAATTACATTACTTGATATTGTAATTAAAATGCAATATATTACGATGTATCTTAATAAGGAAAGGATATGGATGTGTCTGAATTAGTAGTTAAAGATAATGCGCTCATTCAAGCGAGTTATACGCTGGGATTAGCTGAACAAAGATTAATGTTGCTTGCTATCCTTAAAGCCAGAGAAACAGGTGAGGGTATTGACCATGCAAGCTTATTAAGAGTTCACGCACACGCCTATGCTGACCAGTTCGATGTTGATAGTAAAAGTTCTTACAGGGTCATAAAAGATGCAAGCAAGGGTTTGTTTGATAGATACGTCACATATCACGATAAAAACCCTAAGAATGGCAATGATAGGTCATTTCACTGTCGCTGGGTCGATAAAATAGGCTACGAGGAAGCGACTGGTACGGTTTTCATGCGCTTTACTGCTGACGTTGTGCCGCTGATAACTCGGCTAGAAAATAATTTTACAAGCTATGAGATTGAGCAGGTAGCTAACCTTGATAGTGGCTATGCCATAAGGCTTTATGAGTTGCTGATACAGTGGAGAGTTGCAGGTAAAACACCAGTGTTTGAGTTACAAGACTTCAGGCGTAAGATGGGGGTTGAAGACAATCAATATAAGACGATGAGCAACTTTAAGAACAGAGTGTTAGAGCCAGCTCTTAACCAAATAAATGAGCATACTGACATTACAGCTAAGTATGAGAATATTAAAAATGGGCGTGTTATTACTGGCTTTAAATTTACTTTTAAGCCTAAGAAGACAAATAAAAAAGAAGTGGGTATTGAGCGTGATGCTAATACTGCGGATATGTTCACCATTGACGGCTTAACAGACAAGCAGCTGAAGCGCATTGTTCTTCATAAAGAATTTATAAGCACATATTCGGGTTTAGCTACTGGTGCTGCTGGGCGTGACTGGAAGCTGTTTACTGAATTTATGGTGAATGAGATTAAGAAAGACCCTAGCAAGTTTAGTCAGAAAAAGCCTATTAGAGAATATTTAAACGGTAAAGATGATGATTACCAGTATGCTTAACGGTTTGAGATAGAAGCGGATCTGAATGGGGGCTGTTTCCCATTAAGACCCGCTTCTATCTGTTAAATCTCTAAATGCGGTGCTTGTGATTGTTTTATCCGTAAGTCGGACTTCGCTGTTATGTCCTTGCCCCAATTGGTTGCCCTGACTGCTACTAACTGGCGGTAATTCTCGTCCTCGCTCATTTGTATGGCGTTCAGTGCTGACCTATCTATCCAGTCTTGCACTAAGTCGTTCTCTTCTTTGTTATCACTCATTGTTTTATCTCCCTTGTGTTATAAGTCTATGCCCTTATCCTGACTTACTTTATCCCTTGTTTTTACTTCAACTGTTGGCTGTACGGTTATTGTCGGTGGTGTAAGCTCATACTTACCAGCTACCATATCAGGAATTTTCTCATTTAAAGCGTCATGTTTGGCTTGGCGTTTTGCAGGGTAATCTTTAAACCGTTCATCAATTGCATTACGCATGGCTTCAAGTGCTACTTTTTGTCTGTTATCCAAGCTGTCTTCAATATTTTCTTCTACTTCATTTTGCTGTGCTGGGTTTATGTGCTTATCAGTATCAGCTAGCTCTTGGTAAAATGCTTCCTGTAGCACATGAGCGTCACGCTTCGCTTCTATCTCGGCTATTATTTGCGCTTCTGCCTGTGCTAACTGGTGTTTAATCTCTTCCTCAAACTCACCATCAAATTCCATCAATACCCATAGTTCAGCCTTAAAATCCTCTTCTTTTGCTTTTAGCACTGCTTGGTACGCTTCCCTGATTTCAGGCTCTTTGAGCTGTTTCATTGTTAGATTTATTGGCTCTCTCTCTATGCCCTGCTCTTTCAAGGACTTCATGCTAATGCGATAACTGTACCCTGCTCGCTCCAAGTGGGCGTTACAGGTTTTCTCCCATCGGTCACGCATCGCCTTTAGTTCTTCTTTGCGCTCTGCTGAAAATTTTGGCGTGTTTGCTTTTTTTGCTCCGCCTTTTTCGGGGTTTTTGCTGTTGTAGCGTTTAAAATATTGGTCAGGGTCACGCTCCACATCGTCTATGGTGCGTTCGCTAAACATAATATGAGCATGGGGCTGTTCGCCACCGTCTAGGGCTGGTGGGTTATGAATGGCGTACTGGTAGGCGTGTTTTTCGCCTATCTCTTGAGCTATCCAGTCTTTGATTAACTCGTGGCGTTCATACTCGTCTAATTCTCTAGGCAAGGCTATGACGTGTTCACGGTAGGTACTGCCGTTTTTTCTCTCGTGTTCATCTGCCATTTGCCAAAAATCATTAGGGTTATGCTCTGCCCATTTGGGCATATTGCCATGACCTGTGTTTTCTAACTTCTCTTCGTGGTAACTTGGTTTAGCATATTTTCCTTCCCTAGCGATATATTTAGCGTGAGGGCTTGCCTTACCTTTTTTGCCAATTCCCACACTCAGCCTACCGATTGCCATTGTTTCACCTTTTGTCTTTTTTTGGGGTTGTTAGGGGGTCGCCCCTGACTGGGGATTTCAAAGGGGTTAGACCCTTGACACGGTGTTTTTATTTTATGTAGCGAAGCGGAATAAAGTAGAAACTACTAACCGTGCCTTGTTTTCTCAACAAGGCTACCAACCACCACAACTATGCAAACATACCGCCTAATGATAAACTCAACCTAACCACAAAACAACCAGCAAAAAAGGAATGAGCATGGCTAATGCAAATGAAGAGTATATTAATAATAATGAAGAGTATCTTGATAATTTAGTAAAACGGTTTAGGGGCTTTAAGTCGCCTAATGATACGCAGAAACTTATTGTCCTGCTGGGTGAAAAAGACAATAGAAATGATGAAGATAATCGCAAGCTGTCGATATTACTCAAGGCTGAAAAGAAAGCAGACCAGTTAGTCAAAGCTAGGGCTAATGCTAGGAAGCTGATTGATGCTGAAAAATCAAAGGCTAGTAAAGCTGAAGTAAGACGTAAAATCATTTGGCAAAGTGCTTTTGAAGCAATGGCTGAAGATAGTATGGCAGCCAAGCGTAATTTAGACCAACTCAAAGCTGATGCTTACAACAAAGGGTATGTATCAGACAGGGATAAAGACGCAGTTAAAAATGACTTAATCAAACAATCAGTAGATACCGATAACATAGAAGAATTAGACTTCTAATGAATTAGATACGTCTATTTGCCCTCATATTAGCTTCTAAAGGTCTTTAATCATCAATTAGGTAGTAGGGTGGCATAAGGTAGTAAACA
>NZ_JBQSXN010000138.1:0-3739 GCF_052378235.1 Psychrobacter sp. AOP3-A1-26 | reverse complement strand
TTCCCAATTCTATACAGCCCCTAATCTTATACAGGAATATATTTAGACATGCCTAATAGCACGCAACAACCTCACGTGAATATCAACAAAGATACTGGCAATAACGCTGCTAACGCTCAAGAAAAACTTAACAGCACGGCTATACAAGCAACGAACACTCAACAGGACTCTACAAATATCGCCCTGTTAAATTGGCTAGGGTGTCTGTTTTTTGGTTTTATCCCGCCGCTCGTTATCATGCTGACAAAAAAGGACGATCCTTACGTTCAGTCGCAAGCTAAAGAAGCGTTGAATTGGTGTATTACCTTTTTCATCACTTATATTGTGCTGTGGATTGCAGTGATGATAGTGGGCTTTATCCTCGCTTTTATTTGGTCACCCTTGGCATTGTTACCGATGATGTTCTTATTCTTGTATCCCTTTGTACACCCTGTATTTTGTATCATGGGTGCGGTCAAAAGCTCTGCTGGTAAAGACTTTAGAGTCCCCTTTAATATTCGACTGATTAAATAATGTAAGGGGTAATGACAGATATTGCTTATAAAAAGATGCTAATGTGAATTGGTATCTTTTTTACTTGCTTAAGGCGCTAAGGATATCTATATGAGTATTTATTTTTTCTCCAAAAAGACAGGTAAGACGGCTATCCTATTTCTGGGACTGCTTGTATTGCTGCTTTTATCTTATCCAGCCTTGGCAAAAACTTATCAAATTCAAGATTTTTCTAACGACTATCATGCGGTTATTAAAACAACGGATAATGACGATAGTGAATCAAATAGCGTCATAAATATTATTGACGCAAAAACCAAGCAAACCCTAATCAGCCAGCCAGCTACCCTTGATATAAAATATGAACTTGAGAACAGTCAAGCAAATCAGCTAGGCGAAAAGATCAGCGCCAATATCGTTAGTATCCCTTATGGCGAGCACAGCGTGCTGGTCTACGATGACTTTAACTTCTTATATTGACCTGACTGTATTAAAAAACCTCATTAAGGAAGATAAAATGCATATCGGCATCCTAACTCTGACTTTTTCTCTACCTGGTTGTAGCTCATTAAAAGAAAAACGCCAACGTATGGGCGGCTTACATGCACGCTTTGGCAATACGCCAAGCGTCGCGGTATGTGAGAGCGGCGAGCGTGATCGGCATGATGCGAGCGAGTGGACGTTTGTGATCGTCGGGCTATCTAAACGCGAGGTTGAGTCGCAGTGTAATCAAATCGAGGCGAAGATAGAACGTACGGTAGACGCGCGGATAATGAATGTAGAAAGGGAGTTCATATAGGTGGGCTTTATTGCAGGATGCTCCTTTCGCAGCGACTCTAATTAAAAAAATAAAGTTGTATGCTTCAAATGTGAGTTAAGTAAAGATTATGATTCTAGAAAAACGAACTATAGTTTATTTAAATGATAGACTTTTGTTTTTCGCTATGATAATCTCTTTCGGCGATTCAGAAACATTACTTACATTTCAGTTACATCCTCAATTATATATATTGCTATCAATCAGGGTCGTACAAGATATAAATTTAGATAGTAACGTTCTAAACTTATAACTTCATAACCTCTAATTTAGCCATTTAACTTGACTGTATTTCTCAACTAGGACGTTTAATGAAAACTGTTAATAAAATAAAAAATGCTTTATTGCTGACTACCATTACTACTTTGGCGGGTTGTACTACTGTAGCCGATTTTGCAGGCTATGATACTGCTACATTAAATACCGATGCAGCTAAAAGTTACTCTCAAGTGGTTTCTACCGCGAATAGTCAAGGCGCAGTAGATAATGCGTCTGCCACCGCCATTCGAGTTAAAAGAGTCTTTAATCGTATGAAGCCCTACGCCGTTAGCGCTAATACAACAGGCGTCCCTTTTGATTGGCAGGTCACTGTTATACGTTCACCTGAATTAAATGCTTGGGCAATGCCTGGTGGTAAAATGGCTTTTTATACCGGTATTGTAGAAAAGTTAAAGTTAACAGATGCAGAAATCGCTGCAATTATGGGACACGAAATGACCCATGCGTTATCTGAGCACAGTAAAAAAGATGCTGGACAAAAAGTTCTGACTGGCTTAGCGCTGCAGTTAGGTGGTGCGCAACTACAGGCAAAAACAGGGTTAAATGATGAGGCGTTGGGTTTGATTAGTGACTACGGACTTGATAAGCCATTTTCTCGTAGTCAAGAATCACAAGCCGATGCTGGTGGTTTACGTCTGATGGCGCAGGCAGGCTACAATCCAGAGTCTGCAGTTTCAGTGTGGGAAAAAATGGAGGCTGCAAACGGTCGTAGCAACGCCATAGTCACTTTGATGTCTACGCATCCAAACTCTGGGCAGCGTATCGCTAAAATTCAGGCACTCTTACCTGAAGTTATGCCAGTTTATCAAACGGCTGCTAAAGCGCCTACTAACGCAACCACTAATGCAAATACTAACGCCACTACTACTAGAACCATTAAACGTAAATAATTCAGTAAATGCTATTAAATCAGTAAATACTAACAAAAAAGGTAAGTCAAACGACTTACCTTTTTTTTGCGAAGAAATATCGAAAAGTGGCTGTTTTGGACTTTATCTTTCCTCTTTAGGGTTAGGTCTAGCAAGCTGTACTCATTTGGCAATACGCCAAGCGTCGCGGTCTGGGAGAGCGATGAGCGTGATCGGCATGATGCCAGTAAATGGACATTTGTGATCGTTGGGCTATCTAAACGTGAAGTTGAGTCACAGTGTAGTCAAATCGAAGACAAGATAAAATGTATGGTAGATGCGCGGGTGATGAATGTTGAAAGGGAGTTTATTTAGGTGTTGCTTTTTTGGGAGCTGATTTCGCCATTATTTTGGCTAGAACTGGAGCAAGTATTTAGTCCTGGAAACAATTTATTTTTTTGTTGAGCATCGTAAGGTTCACCTAACTAACCTAAAATCGACTTAGAGCTAATGATAATCAAAGCAATGTATGTTAGTGTTGAGGTAAGAAACTTAACACGATAATTTTACCTAATATTGGGTTGCTGAGTTTTTTCATTAGTACAATTTACAGATTGAATGTACTTTGAAGTAGATGAGTGAAATTAATAACCTCATTCAACAATAACTTCCTCAAAATCACAACTTCTTTGATCACCATTATTACAAGCTAGATCAAAATATTCTTTTGCTTTCTTCTTGTTTGGTTCTATACCAACTGCAGGTATTCCATAATAATACTTAAAACCAGTATGAAACTGCATGTCAACGTTTCCTTTTTGAGCTAATTCCTCATACGAGTTTAATTCTTTGCGATACCAGTATGCAGATTTTTTATGATCTATCTCTATGTTCCCAATACCATTTTGGTATATTCTTCCTAATTGAGCTTGAGCATCGACATTATTTTTTGCTGCTTTTTTTAGCCACTTTACTGCTCGATGAGAATCCTGTTCTACACTTAAACCTTTCAAGTAAAATGTTCCAACTATAGTTTGAGCCGTTGTATTTCCTCTGTCTGCTTCTTTCTTAAAAAAAACTAAAGCTTGTTCAAAATTCTCTTCAGATACGTAATTTACAGCATCATCAAAATCATTTGCGAAAGCAAAGACAGGTAGTAAGCAAAAAGTAAAGCATAAGGATATTAGTAATTTCATTTTTTTCCATAATTATAAAAAGTGCTGAATGCAAATAAAAGAGTACATAAGTAAAGCTTATGACACACAACAACTATATTCAATAATAAAAACTCTCAAAACTATAC
>NZ_JBQSXN010000137.1:0-4022 GCF_052378235.1 Psychrobacter sp. AOP3-A1-26 | reverse complement strand
GTGGACGTTTATACCGTTATAAGTGGACGTTTATACCGCACTAATAGACATTATATTAATTGACTACTAATTGACTATTGATATAATTGTCAATTAATATAAATCTATCAACTAGATGCAGGGAAAGCTAATGAACGAAAAGAGAAAGAAAAAAGATGGTGTGCAAGACTTAGTCGTGAAATCAAACCGGATTGTTACAGCCTTTCAAAGTTTATCTTTAACGGAGATGTGTCTAATACAGCTAGCTATTGTTGATGCAAGAGAGACAGAACAAGGGTTAGAGATCAATAAGCCGCTGTCTATAAGTGCAAAACGATACGCTGAAGCTTTTGATGTACAAATTGATACTGCCTACAAGATACTAGCCCAAGCTGGAAAAGGCTTAAGGGCACGTTATTTTACGTTTTTGGATGATACTGGTAGCAAAATTGAGACAAACTGGGTTCAGCAAGTCAGATACGTTAAAAGCGAGGGACGTATTGAAGTTATTTTTACTGTTGCCGTTGTTAATGAAATTACTCGCTTAAGCTCACACTTTACACAATATGACCTAGAGTTCATCGCAACGCTCAATAGCATCTACTCTGTGCGTTTGTATGAGCTAATCGTCAAATGGTTAAGCGCTAGACAGACAGATATATTTGATTATGAAATATTGAGAGGTCAGCTAGGAATCAGTGTCAATGAATATAAAAACATGGGAGATTTCAAAAAACGTGTTCTTGATTTAGCTGTTAATGAGATTAATGAAAAGACCAATATTAAAGTTAAATATGAGAATGTAAAGCAAGGTCGCAAAATCATAGGTTTTACGTTTACTGTGCATGAAAAGTCTAAGTCTAAAGCTGATAAAACAATCAAACTTCGTGATGCTGATAACGGAGATATGTTCACGATTGATGGACTCTCTGATAAGCAGCTGTGGCGTATCAGTCGGCATAAAGAGTTTATAAGCACGTATAGTGGTCTTGCTAAAGGCGACGCTGGTAAGAACTGGTCAGCGTATAGTGATTTTATAGTTGGTGAGATCAAGAAAGACGCCTCTAAATTCAGCAAAAAGCGTCCTATACGTGAGTATTTAGATGGGAACGAAGCAGAGTACGATTTCTCAAGATAATAACCAAAAATGACCACCTCAAACAGTCTACTATAAGTGGTTCTCTTGTATTGATGAGAGTTTTCTAAACTCTGTTCATGCGTGAAATGATGCACATCATACAGCGTAAGCCAGGAAGCTTTGATAAAAAAGACAAGGCACTACCGAGAATCAGGCAAGTAAGTATTGTTAATATAATTGTTTTTGTACTTTATATGACATACAATCAATGTCATATAAAGTACAAATGGAGTACAAATTATGTCAAGTACAGTAAATTTCAACATGAGACTTGAGAAAGAACTCAAAGATGAAACCAGCCAAATATTTGAAAACTACGGCATGACAACCTCTCAGGCCGTTAGAATGTTCTTGGTCAATGTCGCCAAAACCAAAAAAATACCGCTATCATTTGATTATCAAGCTGACGACTTAGTGTTAGGGGATCAAACGCTACAAGCCATTAAGCAAGGACGTTTAGACTATGAAGCGGGTAAATTGGATAGACTCGAACCCAACGAGGCTCTAGAGGCGTTACAGGGGCTCTCTCGTGGCTAGAACTGTTATACCTACAAATCAATTCAAGCGAGATATTAAAAAACGATCCAAAGATTTGATCACACCACAATGGATTGAAGTCATGCACTGCTTACTTAATGACTTATCAATGCCAATCAAATACCGTAACCATGCACTGACGGGTGACAAAAAGCACTTGATGGATTGTCATGTTAAGCCTGATTTGGTACTGCTGTATGAATTCGAAGGTGATACAGATTTGATATTACACAGGCTAGGCTCTCATAGTGAACTTGAGATCTAAGCACAGGAGCCCATCCCAGATTCTGTGTAAGTATGGATCGGGGGTAAGCAGCAGTGACACAGAGTTTGGGAAACTCCCCCGCGAGACCTAACATTTACGGCATCTCCTCACCAAACCAAGGGAATGAAGTCAAAATGATTCTAATAACAACGAGAGGTAAGTATGAATAAGCAAGATATCATTAGCGAGTTGGCACCAAAATTAAATGTGAATCAAGATGAGGCAAGGGTTGTACTAAACTCAGTTTTGGATGTTTTAGCCGACTCTTTAGCTAACCTCGAAGAAAATGAAAGATTGAAGTTAGTAGGGTTTGCAAATTTTCAAAAGGTTAAGCGCAAGAGTCGTTTAGGTAGAAACCCTAAGACAGGTGAAGCAGTAGAGATACCTGAAAAGCTAGTCATCAAGACGACAATTAGTGAAAATCTAGTAGATAGCTTTCAGTAATTGCTCGAGGAGTTTTAACTTATCGGCGGTTCAATGACCTAAGTAATGGTATTGGCTTTTAGTATTGTATTGATAGTGTTGTTTACGCCACCCCTTGCTATAAGTAGTTCGCTAATATCAGTCTATTTTAGGTAGTCTGTTTATCGTTTAAACGGTCTGTTTGGATGGTTCCGTTGGGGTATACCTCTGATCGCTTGTTAAATTTTGACAGTTCAAGGGCTTGGAATACCTCTTACTATTAACCCAGCATTCTAGTAAAAGACTCTAAAATGGCATCGCTATCCTCAAAATCAAGAAAACACTCCGTCTGCCAATTTTTTGTTCGTTTAGCTTGTACAGCCGTTGGGGTTGTCCAAGGTGCATATACTCTAATTGCTCTCTTACCAGCCTTTGCTTCTTCAGAAAATACGCCTTTTTTAGCAAGAAGTTGTGCACTGAAAACGAAAACTCCGAAATTAGCACCCTCGTTGGCAGCTATAATCACCCAATCCACCCCATCCTTCAGGTCAATTGGTGCAATTTCACTGTTAGGGTGTTCACGCTTCCATATTGTCACAAATTGACCAATCTTTTTTGGTGTGGTTTTCGCTTGTCGATAAAGTACCCTTTGACCATTAAGTGTAAATTTAAGCGCCCCGTATTCCGTACTTTCCATTTCAGGCTCAACGTTTTCAACTGCATACCCTGCTGGCTCAAGTAGCCTTCGCAATACAAGATTAAATGATGCTGGGATAATGTCTAAAGTAAGGTTTTCAGTATTAAGTGTTTCCATAAAGATTGTCCGTAGTCATATAGACTGTCAATGAGTTAAAACTTTGGCATCAGTAGCCTACAGCCGAAGATTCAAGTCCTCACTAGGGAACCGAACCAGTGAATGAGCCTGATTGGTTCACAATAGGCATACCCAGGGAACCAATGAAATCGAATTCTTCTATCGAACGTTATTTGTTATAACACCCGTTACATTTTTCAGCATAAATCACTTAGACATAGCGATTAACTGTATGTCATTATTTATCTTTAAATGAATCTCTTATTCTAATTAACAAACAGTCTGCAGAAAAACTAACGCATTTTAGGGTTTTATTATGAAAAAACTATCAACATTGAAGAAATCTCTTGTAATGGCACTGAGTGTCGTAAGCTTCAGCATAGCCTCTGTTTCAGCCAGTCAAGCAGCCCCTGCTATGAATGAGGTAACGGCAGTGTCACAGAGTAAAATCAGTTTAGAGCAGGCGATGGCCCTTGCTAATAAAGCGGTAAAAGGCGATATCATCAGTGCAGACTTTGATCAAGAATATCGTAACGAAAATAGCCATTATGATATCAACATCATTACCAACAATAATGAACAAGAAGTCAGCGTGAATGCCAATACAGGCAAGATCACGAAAGGGGACACAGAGCGTTTAGACAAAGAAGACTTGGCAGAATATAAGGCCATGAAACAAGCAAAAGTGAGTTTGTCTCAAGCCATAAAAAAAGCAAACCAAACGCTGAAAGGGAAAGTGCTGGAAGTAGAATTCGATATAGATTTTGGCAAGCCTGTCTACAAAGTTGAAATTGGTAAAGGCAATCAGATTCATAAAGTTGTTGTCGACAGCATGACTGGTAAGATTACTCGCAGTCAGGTAAGCGACGTTGATCGTGATGATTAAC
>NZ_JBQSXN010000136.1:0-4074 GCF_052378235.1 Psychrobacter sp. AOP3-A1-26 | reverse complement strand
GTTGTTATGCCCGACAAACCTCTAGAAATTTCATTAAACATGACTGCCGAAGAGTTATACGACGCAAACCCTGAATATAAAAAATATCAAAGTGCCGATGCCCAGCCTATGGGCGTTACTTTTCAGGGTTATGATTTTCCAAGATATAAAGAACCTACTGCCATTATTAAATACTCTAATGGTGAATTTGCTATCAACGGTGTTATGTCAGTCTTAGCTTACGAGGACAATAAGCAAGAAAACTACAAACTCTCTAAAATCAATCTTAGTTTTTTATTCAACCATAAAGTCAGTGGCATATCAGACGAAGATGCTTATAAAAAAATGATATCTTTCTTTAAAGAGCTACAAGATAAAGGTTGGACACATGCTAAAACTTTAAGTGAACCCAGATTGACTCCTGAAGAGAGTTTTATATTTGCTACCAAAGAAGACGGAAATACTTTCAGCCTTAACTATACTTATCCATTAACTTTTGAACAATGGATGCAGCTCGATGATCTTCAAACATGGCAGCTTCGCCATGGTACAGACATATTTATGAATATCAGAATGAATAGACAAACAGATCCATCCACAGGTAAGCGTCACTACCTGATTAGCTTAGAATTTTTCAATGAAGTAGAGCTGCTGCAACAAATAGTTCCGAATGATTATGATGAGCCTTTGACTAAAGAATATAGTAAGCTTTATGGCGAATTACCTGAATTCAGACTCTTCTCCGAAACCGCTGCCACAAAAATGGGTCTAAAAATCCAACAAGATCAACCTGATTATACGCTACCACTTGTACTTAAAGAGACAGGTATCGACACCAGTAAATTTATCTCTATTGACCCTTATAAAATTACTTATGAAGAGTTTATGCAGCGTTCTGAGGCGGGTGAAGATATGACGCCTTATTACGAGAACCAGCCTACCGCTAAACCTGAAATCACCAGTCAAGCTAAGGGGCACTGTCTACCGAATCAACCTTGCCCCAAATCAGGCTATTGGTTCACTCAAGCAAAATCTGACAGTCGTGCTTACTTTAAACAAGGTAATATTATGCCAGACTATCCCAATAATCATTCGCGGACGTGATGTCATTAGGTTTAATGAGCACGTATTTGCCATACTTTTCGGTAAACGCGACCAAACGTTCTTCATTCGAATGCGCGACCTAAATAATATAAGGGCAAAGCGTTAAGTGAAGCACCTAGCGTACCAGAAAGAACAAACAAGATTAAATTAAGATCACCTCTCGACGCTGCAAAACCAGCAGCTGGCATAATGACTTCAGAAGGTATGGGAGGAAAGACGTTTTCGGCAAACATGGCAAATACAATACCAAAGTAGCCAAAACTTGACATAATCCTAAGTACCTATTCGCTGATTTTATTCAGAATCATTGCTTTCCTTCATTACCGTTAGATATCATTTTTTGAGCATTTCTAACAATATAAATGTTCAACACGCCCTAATCTTGACTTGATTTATGTCAAAACCTGCTGTTTTATGCTATTTATAGTATCCGCACTATAGCAACGATTAGATAAATGCCATGACCAGTCATTCGCCTCTTTCGATGAAATCTAGATGCCTCTCTCTAGCTTGCGCTTTTGGAATCTTTGCCATTCTGTATTCTTTGACTAATATCTACGCACAAGCGCTGCTTTATGATCTCCAGTTTTCTGAGCTAAGTAGCATGAACTCTATATGGCCTAAAAAAGTTTATAACCTAACCACACCAGTTGACACAGCGATTCCTTTTATTCCGCTGATGATTGTACCTTATAGCTGGTCAATCATGCTGTTTTGTGCCAGCTTTTTTATGGTAAAAACGCCAGCACAACTGTCCTTATTAACACGCAAGTTAATCTTAGCCACGCTTTTCGCCTGTTTTATCTTTTATATATTTCCAGCCAAATTTACTTTTGAGCGCCCTACTGTATTAGGCTGGGCACACTATGGTTATCAATTTTTGCATATAACCGACAAACCTTTTAACCAGCTTCCTTCCCTGCATGTGGCATATGCCGTATTACTAGGGAGGTGTTTATGGCAGCTTTCGAAATCCGTTCTATATCGCCTAGCGCTTTGCTGTATCTGTAGCCTCATTATCGTATCCACCGTCCTAACTTATCAACATCATCTGTTGGATATTGCTGGTGGCTTATTACTGGCAGCGTTAGTACTGGTCATGACCAATAAACTGCGGAACAATCTTGTTTTAAAATATCTGGCAGTAGCGATATCAGGGTTTTTAATCCTATCGATAGCAGGGTTTATGCTCAATAGAAGCATTGCCTCTATCACTTTTGAATGGTTGTACTCTTTAATCGCCATGTACTGGATGTTAAGTTTTTTTGGTTTGGCGTGGGCGTATCAATACCCCAATCAGTCTCGCGATAAACGTTGGTTTGCAAAGGATAAGCAAGGGCGTTTACGGCTGTCTACTTGGTTGAGGTTTATGCCATTATTATTAAGCTATTGGCTGATGTGGTACGTTGGGCAACGCTATCAACCTACTCAACATAATCGATCGAATACTCGCTCATTGAGCCATATTGATATGGACTCAAAATACAAAATAGCGGACTCGGTATATGCAGTCGCTACCCCAAAATTATTTGGTTTGTCACAAATGAGCGATAAACAGTATTTATGTTTTTCCAATTTTGCGACGATTATTGTGATTGATTCAGCGGTAGAAACTAACAGTCATGGTTTCAGCCTAAAAAAAGCCTTATCTACTTATGTGCAAGCACAGAAATTAGACGTTAATAACAGCTCATCACTCTACGACCCTCATCCACCATTTATCGCCGTTCATATTGAATACCTCTATTTTCCACTGTTGGATTTACAATCGTTAAAAGAGGTTGATGCTCAAAATTTCATCCAGTTGTTTAAAGAGATAGATACATTAGCGGCACTTGATAGAGTACCTGATATTACAATCGAACAGCTGCTTAGCGATAGAGTGCTGATTAACTTTCAATGCGTGATGGGCCTATCCCGTAGCGTCGCCCTGCATACTTTGTACTTGATCTATCGAGGAAAACTGACTGCCAATAATTATGTTGCTTGGATCGATGAGCAGTACCCAAACGCGCACATCAATGATTATTATCTGCCCAAGCTACTCGTTAATAAGATAGAAATTTTAGCTAAAAATACTTGAGCAATCATTTTAAAATAAAGATACAGCGGTGCTGGGATAAATTTTTTGTAGCCTCTGTCGACGTAGTCACAGCAAGCCATAAAAACTTGTACCAGTCACGCAGTATAGTGTCGTATATCCATTTTATTCAGTATCGACTGAATATCATCCTGCGTCACTGATGCACCATTGACTGCTGATGTATCACAACCAAATTTTAACAACCTTAGTCACCGTTTGGTCACCGAGCACTTGCTCAGCGATTTTCAAAGCGTAGCGTGCTTGCAAGAAAACTTGTCATTCATGCACTGTCAAAGAGTATGCCGATGATAAATAATTAATAGGGATAAAATATCTACACCTTATAGATAGAGGCTTTAGGAGAAAATTTAGACACAAAAAAACCTCAAACAAAGTTATGTTTGAGGCGAAACTTGCTTAGACTCGAAAATCTAAATTCGTTTTAAATATGGCGCAGCGGACGGGACTCGAACCCGCGACCCCCGGCGTGACAGGCCGGTATTCTAACCAACTGAACTACCGCTGCTTAGGTCGTCTTTAGCATTTCACCTCTATAAAAAGGCGCACTCGCTAAAAGAGTGGTGGGTGATGACGGATTCGAACCGCCGACATTCTGCGTGTAAGGCAGACGCTCTACCAACTGAGCTAATCACCCTTGCTGTGGGTGTGTATTATATACATTTACACATGGCTGTCAAACAGTATTTGCTACTTTTTAAACTATTTTATATACTTTCAACAAATATAATCACAAGTATATGTTTTTACTGGCTTTGTTTTTTTATAAAAAACCGATATTTTTTACTATTAGTACTTTAATAACCCACTACCACTTATTAAATGTCTGTTTTAACAGCGTCAAGTTTCGTCGTTGATGCATAATGCTTAACCAATTACCCTTTATTATT
>NZ_JBQSXN010000135.1:0-4207 GCF_052378235.1 Psychrobacter sp. AOP3-A1-26 | reverse complement strand
TAATTACTATTTTCCAGACGTAACAAAGCCGCATAACGACTAGCATTATGCGGCTTTTATCACCAACCATCCATGTTAACGTTATATGAGGCCTAATCCCGGGGCATCCTATAACTGTCAGGCATCCAGCCTTATCATCCTTAACCAGCAAACCACCTATCCCTGATGCGATCTTTCAGATACCAATCCCTAGTATCAATGAACCGTTTCGTTCAATCGTGCCGTACAGTTATAATCGCAGATTGGCCGATGGTTAGTAAGAGGTATAAACGTCAATCGATGTAAGCATATGCTTACATCGATTTATATGGCCGTTTTTATAGCTCAATACATCCTATTTATTCTATAGCTTCTCTTCTGGGCTAAGCAGTTCTTTGGGTTCAGCGCTGAGCATGATATAGGCCGCTTCATTAATGAATACCTCGTCTTCGGGCAACTCTGGGCGTTCATTGGCTTTCATTTGACTGCGCTCTTCAAATTTTGCATCCATTGCTGCTTGATAGGTATTCCAATTGGAATACGGGCGCTCACCAGAGGCGATGAGGCGTTTGTTTTCCGCTTCCAATGAGCGTTTTTCAATCAGCTGCATCTTGGCGCGGCGGCTATTGATATCGAGATTAACCGCCTTCTTTTCATCATCCATATCACGAATATCGTTGAGCGTTGATAAGTAAGTAAACTGCGGGTTTTTCTGTTGACGGATTTTGGACTGCTGATTTAGGGTGGCTAAAGTGTCGTCAGAAAACTTGCCTTCAGGTTTGTAAGGAGCGGTTTTAATGGTATCCCAAGGCAACGCTTTTTTCTGCGCGCGCTCGCCAAAGGTTGCATCATCATAGATATTGACCAACTCAACGTCAGGCACAACGCCTTTATTCTGCGTACTACCACCAGTAATACGGTAAAACTTACGCTGCGTTAAAGTCGCTGAACCCAATGCCAAGCTATCGAGTTGAATTTGTGCAGAGCCTTTACCTGTTGTGGTACTGCCGACCACCAAGCCACGACCATAGTCTTGAATAGCAGCAGCGAAGATTTCACTGGCAGATGCCGATGCTAGGTTGGTCAACACCACTACCTTGCCGTCATAAAGCTGTTCGCCACCATCATCGTCACGATAGACCTGAATATTGCCGCGGTTGTCACGGATTTGTACCATCGGTCCACTCTTAATAAAGAAGCCCAGCATTTTGGCCACTTCATCTAACGAGCCGCCTGGGTTATTACGCAGATCAACCACCAAACCATCAATATTTTCTTTATTCAGCTCTTTCAGTGCTTTTTCGGTATCGATACTGACACTACGATAGTTTTCGCCATTACGGCGGGCACGATAATTTAAATAAAAACTCGGGATTTCAAGTACGCCGATACGCTTGGGTGTTTTGTCAATATTAGGACGCTGGACTTCGACGATACGCTGAGTAACGCCTGATTCTTCTTGCTGAATGATGTCACGAACCACGGTCACGTTACGGGCGCTGGCGTCCGGCGTATTAGGCTGACGCAGCTTGAGCGTGACTGAGGTACCACGCTTACCTCGAATCAAACTGACAATCTCACGTGTCGACCAGCCGACCACATCAGTCATGGTCTCCCCATCTTTTGCGATACCCACAATTAAGTCATTGGGCTTAATCTGACCAGATTTCGCCGCTGGGCCACCGTCCACTAACGTCACGATACGAGTATAATCTGGGTTTTTACGGTCAGGGCGAATAGAAACCCCGATCCCCTCTAATTGTAGGCTGGATTGGATTTGTAATTCATTGGCTTGAACCGGGGCATAGTAGTTGCTGTGCGGATCATAAGTCAGCATCGCTGTGTTTAAGATGGTCTCCATGATTTCATCATCTTTGAGACGTTTAGACTGCTCTTGCTGCCGCGACAAACGGTTTTGTAAAATCTCACTTGGCGTACGCTTATCGTTACGCACCAAATCCTGTCCACGAGTAATATCTGGATTGCTTAAAAATACTTTTTCTTTGGCTTTCTCATCTTCTTGACCCAAAGTAATACTCATCAACTGAAATTTCAGCTGACGCGACCAATAATCACGCTGCTCTTTTTTGGTTTTAAAATGCTTGAGCTTTTCACGGTCGAGGACGATGGTGTCTTTACTGGTCAAATCTAAGTCTGTTTTTAGCATTTTGCTTGCCATCACAAAATACTCGTTCGAGCGTTTACGATAACGTTCAAACACTTCTACCCCTGCAGACAAGTCTCCGCGTTTGAGGCGCGCACCAAATTCATCAGCATATTTTTTCTTAAACTCATCGACATCCGACTGCAAAAACAACGTATGGTTTGGATCAAGGCTATCAATATACATAGATAAAATCTCGCTCCCTGTCTCGCTATCGAGCGGCTGATTGAGATAATGGCTACGATCCAGCAAAGCAGCTACTTGGCGGGTGGTGACTTTTTGTTCAGGCGTCTGTACAAAGCTCCCAGTATTGGTTTCTGCTACCGCAGTGCCATAGCTCTGGGCGAGAATGATACCGGCGACGCCCACTGACGCGGCACTGAGTAACCACTGTGCTGGTTGTTTTTTCATTATGTATACCTAGTTATTTTACGTTAATAATATTATTTGTTTTATCAAAATTAAAGCAGGATTGGTGAGTCACTGCCCACGATGTTTGTTATTTTTCTGCCTTCACTTTTCTGCTAGCGGTCATTTAGCATTGCCTTGCTGATAATACTTTTTAACAATAGCCTTTGAGCTACCACTTCTAAATTTTATTATCGTCTGCCGATATATGTTTAAAAATCAAACAATACTAACATGAGCATAAATACTGGACTGTCTCAAACTGTATAAGCAATATTACACGCTACGCCAGCACATACCAAACTTTCTAACATATTTATTATGTCTGTTTATTCATCAACATGGACAGCTATAGGTATTCACAGATTGATTTGATTGTATGACGCTGTCACATTATGCTCGATTAATAATAACTGTCATAATACAACTGTCTGGATGATAGCCTAATATTGTGATTACTCATTATCTATCGTCAGTTAAACCCATTCAATTACACTCATAATATAACAATAGTTAACCTATAAGGATTACGCAATGTACGGCGTCTTAATGATCGATATCGATAGTACCGTATTAACGGCTGAGGATATTAGCTTAATCAAACAAGCACAGGTTGGTGGGGTGATATTGTTTGCCCGAAATGTCACAGATGCCGCGCAAGTGCGAGCATTATGTGATGACATACGCTATCACAATCCTGATATTTTAATTGGTGTCGACCAAGAAGGTGGGCGCGTTGCCAGATTACGTAATGGATTTACCCCTCTACCTGCCATGGGTCGGCTCGGTGAGTTATTTAATAAAGACCCCAGCCAAGCGCTTGCTCGTGCCTATGATTGTGGTTATTTAATGGCGACAGAAGTATTGGCCGTAGGCATTGATTTAAGCTTTGCACCCGTACTCGATAGAGATGGTATCAGTCAGGTCATTGGCGATCGTAGCTTTCATCATGACCCGCAAGCCATTACGGCTCTGGCGACCCAGTTTATGCGCGGCATGAAAGCAGCCGGCATGGCAACCACGGGTAAGCACTTCCCCGGTCATGGTGCTATCGCCCCTGACTCACATGTGGCTGAGGCCGTCGATACACGTAGCTTTGATGAAATTATGCACAGTGATATGCAGCCTTTTGCGCAATCGTTACCCTGGCTCGATGCCTTAATGCCCGCGCACGTTATTTTCTCACAAGTGGATGACAAACCAGCAGGATTCTCTAAGATTTGGCTCAAAGACATCCTACGCAATCGGCTTGAGTTTGATGGTGTCTTATTCTCTGATGATTTATGCATGGCAGGGGCTCAAGCCGCTGGTGATGTCAGCGCTCGTGTAAAAGCTGCCATCGAAGCAGGTTGTGATATTGCGCTGGTCTGTAATGACCGCGTTGCCGCGCACGAAGCAGCAGAGACGGCGCAAGAGCTGCCTTATCCCAACCAAAACCGTATCAAAACTATGTGTGGCAATATACCCTTATGGCAAGGCGAGCTTGATGCTACTTGTCAGCAGTTTGACTACTGGCAACAAGCAAAACAAAACGTGACTCAAACCTTTTTTAATACTCAGTCTGAGGTGCAAACTTCTGACTTCAAAGACCCTACCGCTTATATATAGTTAAAATACTTTAAAAAACGCTACGATACTGTGGGTATAGTTTTTTTG
>NZ_JBQSXN010000134.1:0-4223 GCF_052378235.1 Psychrobacter sp. AOP3-A1-26 | reverse complement strand
GTTCTGCCTCCAACCCTTCTAATTTCTGAAGTAAAGCTGTTTTATCTTCGTTACTCTTCTCAGAAAAATCCGAGCTAGCTAACTTTGTATTTTGTTCAATATTTAGTTGCGCTTCAGGCTTACGATCACTTTGAGATATTGAAGAGTTCTTTGATTTGTATATCCCAGAAATCCTACTGGCCTTTAACCCTATTAGCATTGAGATAATATCTTGATAGAGCTCAAAATAATTAAGACTTGAGACGTTCACCAAAGAGAAGTCATTAAGAAAATCGTTTTCGTTAGCACTCAGTTTTTCTGGATGCAACCAATCGCTGTTATAAATATGCTCAATGACCAGCTTGGTTTTATCAGCTTGGTTAATCCGCTTGTCAGCCAAGCTAATTGCTAAATCATCCTGCAGCTCAACCAACAAAACTACTGGATAAGGAATTAAGGTATGCAATAGCTTGGTTATATTTGTGAGTCTGTCTTTGTGCTTCTTACCAGCTTTTAGCACAACACGTATTACCGCTACTTCTAGGTATTCAACTGTATCAGTCACATACATAGAAATATTAACTGTGTCTGGCTTCAGGGTATTGCGCCATTCTATAGATTGAATAACATCCGTGACTAATTTTTTATCATGACTACTAAGCTCATTGTTATCTATAAGCATTTTTTTAGTGATGCGCGTACCGAGGAATGTAGACTCAGGAAGCTTTAAGTGGTCACATACCTTGTCTATTAAATCAACACGAACTTTAGAATGATTTTTTTCTGCAGGAGCAGCTCGAAAATCTATATATTCCATCATAGGACAACCATATAGCTTATCACTTCAAAGTCATTCACGTTTTGAGTGCTAGATGCTGATAAGACA
The DNA here is from genome assembly GCF_052378235.1 of Psychrobacter sp. AOP3-A1-26. NCBI lineage: Bacteria > Pseudomonadati > Pseudomonadota > Gammaproteobacteria > Moraxellales > Moraxellaceae > Psychrobacter > Psychrobacter sp. AOP3-A1-26. The sequence continues at coordinate 3,358 of NZ_JBQSXN010000134.1, read as the reverse complement.
GTTCCACCTCTATTAAATAGGCTTATGGCACCAATCTCTTCACTTTTACCAGCAATATTTTCCACTGCTTTCGCTAAAAGATTTTGATAATGTTTCATCTGTTTACCGTTTTTAGTTCTGCTAGCAAACTCTTGATAAGCTGGGCTAGACTGGCTAACCTCGGTTAGCTCTGACCCTAGCTTTTTACATAGATCAAGAATGTTCTTGGACTGGGTAAAGGAAAGTAAGACCTCTTCTTCATCAGAGACATAAACAAGATAGTAAGGTGCTAGCGAGTAGCTGTCTTCAACTTGCACTTTACCTTTGATATCTTTTAGACAGAAAATAACACCTGATTCAACCTCATCCTGTAATCCTGCAAACTGGCTTGATTCTGATTTAAATGCTTCTTTAGATATAATCACAGGAGCGAATAAACCAATTGGAGTTTGCTCTAGCAAGCTAGTATTATCTTGCTCATTATTACTAATAAATCCTGTCAAATCCATTCTAAAGTCATTGAGAGTGAGATCCGTGATCGATACACCACCAGATATTTCCTCAAGGTCTACGACGGCATTCTGAAGCTGCTCAAGCTGCTTTCTGCGATACTCAAGGTCATTCATCCCTTTATTGATTTTGGGGTCTTGCTCAATTATATTTTCTTCACCTGTTGCTGAAATATCAAGCAAGACCATTCGACCACTAACTCTAGCTTCAAGATTAATATACTCATCTAATTCCATGTTTGGCCAAAAGTTAACCAGCTGAATGACATCATTGGTTGAACCCAAACGATCAATACGTCCAAAGCGCTGAATGATACGAACTGGATTCCAATGGATATCATAGTTGATAAGATAATCACAGTCTTGAAGGTTCTGACCTTCTGAAATACAATCAGTAGCGATTAAAATATCAATCTCTTCTTCAAACTCAGGGAATACTTTGTCACGTTCTTTCGATTTAGGTGAGAAGTGAGTAAGAAGGCTGTTCAAGTCTGTTTTGAACTTCTTACCATCAGTTCCACGTAAAGTCGTCTCTGTACGTTGCCCTGTAATGATTGCTGAATGGAGACCTAGCTCTTGCTTGGCCCATGGAGAAATATTTTTATATAGGTGTTCCGCTGTATCAGCAAATGCTGTAAAAATGATTACTTTTTTATTATTCTCGTTTATCGGGTTTTTACATTTATCAGAATAATTACTTTTTAGCATCGCTAGCTTCGCATCTCGTGCTGCATCTATACTTTTGGATACACGTAAGATTTCTTGAAGAAAAACACTATCCGCTTCTAAATCTTGAGTAAATCTAATTAAATCTACATCCTGAATTCGAACCTTTGTTTTATTTCCAATTAGGTATGGGGCTAACTCTGGAGACTCAAATTCGAGGTCGTCAATTTCTTCAATTGATGGAGCCATAAACTCTTCTGTCTGCTCATTCATCAGGTTGGAGTCAAAATTCTCTATTTTTTCTAGCAACACATTCACTTGCGTCAGTAACTTTTCTAGCGTTAATGTGAACGAGTGAATTGAGCTCTCCATGCGCTTTAATAAATTAATACGGATAAGATGAATTAAGCTTTCTTCACGATCAATCTGCTTAAATACACTTTTTCCGCCCTTAACCTCTTGGTCATACCTTCGAGCGTATTCAGCTTTTTTATCTACTCTGACGTACTTTATTGGTGAGTAGAACGCTAAAGATAGCCTACGGATATTTTTATTTACTTCTTCTAAAGGTGGGAACTGATCCTTTAGGTCTATTGAAGCCTTAAGGTTGATTGGTAGCAGACGTGTAGGGAATTTCCCCATGTCTGAGGTTCCATAATACTTTTCAATATGTTTGCGAGAACGAGCAATAGTATAAATATCAAGCAACTTAAAATAATCAAAGTTCATTGAATCAAGCAAATCTTTTGAAGTACGCTCATCAGGATCTTGTTCTGCCCACTTTGAAAACCTTGTTTGAGCTTGCTTTAAAGTTCCTTCAATACTGCTAATGCCATGATCTAGCAAAGCATGGTCATTTGCTTCTGTAATAAAAGCCACTTGGTTTTTCATATCATTCAAGCGGTTATTTACTGGTGTAGCAGAAAGCATCAGTACTTTCGTTTTTACACCAGCTTGAATGATATCCTCAAGTAACCTTTGATAGCGATTACGCCCATCTTTTTTAGGATTATTATTCCTAAAATTATGCGACTCATCGATTACAACGAGGTCATAGTTACCCCAATTAATAGTTTCAAGATTTATATCTCCTGAGAACCCAGTGGTACGACTCATGTCCGTATGGTTTAGCACATCATAATTAAAACGGTCGCTTGCAAGTAAGTTACGCTTATCGTTCTGTGTATAGATCAACCAATTATCACGCAATTTTTTTGGACAGAGAACTAAGACCTTATCATTACGAAGCTCATAGTACTTAATTACAGCAAGCGCCTCGAATGTTTTACCCAAGCCTACACTATCAGCAATAATACATCCGTTAAAATGTTCCAGCTTGTTGATTGCACCTAATACGCCATCCTTTTGAAACTTATAGAGCTTATTCCAAACGATAGTATCTTTAAAACCTGTTTTGACTTTTAAAATTTTATCTTCTTGCAACTCACCAATAAAGCCTTTAAAGATACTGTATAAAGTAATGAAATAGATAAATTGCGGTGTTTGATCCGAGGTTAGCTTTGCTAATTCTGCTTGATAAAGCTCTTTAGCTTCTTTGACTTGCGCTTTGCTACTCCAAACTCGATTAAAGAAAGCAAGCAACTCTTTGGCTTGATCAGCACTAGCAAGGGTTATCATATCAAAACCCTTAGATTCAGTTAGACCCAAACCTTGACCGTTAAATTGAGCCCCGTTGATAGCAACCGATTCAGATATTGAATCTACATGTATAACATGCTGATGAACTGCACCAATCTGTTGCACCAGTCGAATTGATGCTTTTTCTTTTAACCAATGTGCAAAATCTTGAGCTATTACCTTTTGTTTTAGCTGATTACGAAACTTATTTTCTAGCGCTGTACCATTCAACGCACCAAATGGAGACTCAGTATCTGATGAGCTTAAATAATCAAACCCTTTGGCTTGAGAAAAAAGCAGTCGAGCTGAATCAACTTTATCAAGTGATTCTTTTAAATGTTCGTATGCGTATATAGAGAAGAGGCCTGTCATTACTGCAAGCTTGTCATTATCTTGAATCGAGCTAATAAGAGTATCGGATACTTTTTCTACTACGTTATCTATTAGCATATTGATTAGATACCTTTTTCTTTAAATTTAGTTTCTTATCTAGTAGCGTGTCTAGCTCAACTAGGTGAACCAAGCTGTTATTAATTACTCTAACTGACCATCAGAATCTATCCGTA